>JAQTMP010000021.1 GCA_028714275.1 Candidatus Paceibacterota bacterium | reverse complement strand
ACCAAAAACACCCATGTATTCAAGGGCGTTCTTTGTAAGTCTATGTACTGGTGCCGAGGGGCGGACTCGAACCGCCGACCCCATCCTCTTCAGGGACATGCTCTACCAACTGAGCTACCTCGGCATTTGATTTTCAAAAAATAATTTTGACTGCCCTACTTAAAACTTTTCAGGAAACTATCAAAATCTGGTAAGGAAATGTGGTTGCCCGTGACGGCCTGATAGATTTTAGCAATTTCTTGCATAAACGGCTGGAGGAAATAGAAGGCCCCAACCGCAATGGCCACCACAAACAACCACCTCAACACAGTCAAATAACGATAAATCCTAAAAGTACTTTCAAGATGCTTTAAAACCCGCTGGTTTTCTTTTCCAATTCTAAGCGTTTCCTCAATAAGTTGTTTAAGATCATCATTATTTTCCATACGCCAGAGTACTATATCAAAAAAGGCTTATTTTGACCAGCGAGCAAAGATGCCACATGAGAGAAGCCGCCCTGCTCGATCGCAGATAGCGAGTTCCCCGCTTTCAATTGTCCCACCTTGAAACTGTAGCCCGTTTTGAGAATTTTTTGAGACCTGATCTGAGAGACTATTTTCATAGGCCAGAGCAGAATACCCAGCAGCATAGCCATTGAGTAAAAAGAAAATCGGCTGGTCTGAAAGAAGTTTAAAGGAAAGCTCAAGAAGCTCTGGCAATTGTTTTTCAATTTTCCAAGTCTTGCCTTTTGGACTGCGTCCGAAAGCTGGCGGATCCATCACAATACCATCGTATTTTTTACCTCGTTTGATTTCCTTTTTGACAAAATCAAGGGCATCGTCAAGCATCCAGCGGATTGTGGAAACGTTTGAGAGACTAGCATTTTCTTTGGCCCAGGTAATAGCTGCTTTCGAGGCATCGACATGAGTGACGTCAGCTCCCGCCTGTGCACAGGCAAGGCTTGCCCCACCCGTGTAGCCAAAAAGATTTAAAACGGATGGTTTGAGGTTAGTAGCATTTTCATTTTTTTTGTTTACAACTATTTTTGCCTGTTTTACTTTTGTCTGCATCCATTTCCATTGACTTTCTTGCTCAGGAAAAAGACCCGTGTGTTTGAAAGGCGTTGGCTTGATAGAAAGTTTCAAGCCGGCATAGTCAACAGTCCAACTTTCTGGCATGTTTTTATTATTTTTTTTCCAGCTGCCAGTCCTACCATCACCTACATCAAAAACAGCATCCGCTTTTTTCCACAAAGACTCCGCCATCGAAAAAGCGGGTCTCCAGAGAGCCTGCGGATCCGGGCGCGACAAGACTACGCTGCCAAAACGTTCAAGCTTTCGGCCATCGCCTGTATCAATCAGCTCATAATCTGGCTGGGGTTCAGTCACTAGGATTAAGCCACTTTTATTTTTTATATCTATTTTCATATTTTTTACGACAAATGTGCCCCCGGCAGGAATTGAACCTGCATCTAGACGTTAGGAGTGTCTTGTTCTATCCGTTGAACTACGGCGGCCAAAGGGTTTTACCCTTGAGCCTTGGCGAGGAGCTGGTCTCTATCAAAACCAACCATGATTTCACCGTCAATATCGATCACAGGCACGCCCATCTGGCCGCTTTTTTCAATCATTTCCTTGCGCCTAGCGATGTCTGCCTGCACATCCACTGACTCGAAAGGAATACCTTTTTCAGTCAAAAGCTCCTTAGCCATCTTGCAATAAGTGCACGTAGGAGTGCTATAAATGGTGATTTTTTTCATATTGCACCCATTATACCGCGGGTGCTGGGAAATACAAATTTTTTATTCAAAAAAACCAAGGACACCTTTAAAAAAGAGGAGAACGTCGTCGATACGCTTTTGCGCATTGGTGAGGCCAAAACCGAAAGGGTTGTCTATGCCCTTCAGACTGACGGTTACGTCCTCACCGTCTACAAAATGCCAAAGGCATTTCCGACGATGAAGGCATGGCTCGCCGAGCTCAAGCGGAGCGCGGATAATGCCGTCAAACAACAGCTGGCTGCAGCCGACGAAGAAACTACAGCCGAGTGATTGGATCCTATCCTGGTAGGCTGACTACCTCTCGAAAGCGAAATCGTCAGTTCGGACCTCGGAATATTTCTGAGGTCTTTTTTGGTGTGCGGGTAGCGAATCGGTCACAGGTTCTCGCCTGCTGGCTCGACTCGCGACCCCGCCTCGCTCGCCTACGCTCGCTCCGGCTTTCGATTCTCGCTAGCAAACACACAATCACCCAAATAAAAAAGACTGGGTTTGCCAGTCTTTTTTATTTGGGTGTGCGGGTTGTGGTACGAAGTTGGAACCTTTTTAACAATTTAAGATTGTTCGTTAGCTACATATTAAATCATGTAATATGATCCGATTAATTTCGCAATGTCCTCCATATTGTTTTTTCGCAAGTATTCTATCAACACTCCAATAGGTGGCCAATTACTTTTATAGTGATCTGGACACGCCCCTGTATATAGACCACCGCCAGGACCAGAATATAAACCTCCAGCAGGACCGGTATATAGTCCTCCACCGGGTCCAGTATAAAGCCCTCCTCCGGGACCAGTATATAATCCACCCTCTGGTCCAGAATATAAACCCCCACCCGGACCCGTATACATTCCACCGCCAGGACCGGAATACAATCCTCCGCCCGGACCCGAATAAGCACCTCCTCCAGGACCAGTGTATAGCCCTCCACCGGGTCCCGTATATAATCCGCCACCGGGTCCGGTGTATCTATCTCTTGGCCATAAATCTTTTTTATTTGTGTTCATTTTATATTTATTTTGCTTTTAAACTTGTCTGTGACCTTTTTCCTTCAATTTCCCGCTTCTTTTCCGCAATAGCAGTAAGTTCTCGCTCCGATTTTTCTAATCTCTTATATTCTTCTTCTTCATAGATTAATGAAGCTACGCCATATATAAGGCTATTCCTTAACTCAAAAACCCTTTCAATTTTTTGGTTTGTTTCCTTCACATAAAGTTCAGCAATAGCTTCTGCAATATGATGGGTTGAATAATAGTCAGTATCCTTCGTCAGGCTGTAACCCTTGAAACCGGTATTTATGTATATTTCAACTACATTTTCTTGGTTAATAATTGTCTCTTTGTCGATCGTGTCATTAGCAAGATTTTTTAGAAAAAAATCAAATTTGAATTTCTTACCACCGACCATAATAAACTTGGCTGTTTTGGGCTGAGTCTTCTTAGGTGTCCGTTGATTTCTTTCCTCCTCTGTAGGTTTAACTTCTTCTTCCCTTGCAACTCGTAAATCGGATTCTCTAGCTTCTTTTAGATCCTCTACACCTTTTGACGACCTTTTTTTGGCTTGATACAAGTCCGGATAAGCTAACTCCTTAAATTCGTCTATACGATTCAGAGCATTTAACAGATTATTTTTTATTGTTTCTTTCTTTTCAGTAGGCATATTATCATCAGCTTTTTCCTGACTAGACCTATCTCTTGCAAGTTTAGTTATTTCGTCAATCATTTTGCCTTTGATTTTGTAACCAAGATATTTTTCCGTCTGATCACCCCAAAACTTTTCTATAAACTCCTTAAACTCTGACGATTCAACTATAAATTCCCTTTTATTGTGAGTTACTGGGACAGAATCTAGATTGATATCACCAGTAATACTCATCAGGTTAGGGTGATAATTGTATCCAAGTTTTTCAGACGCTCTTATTAGTCGACCTCTACGAAACATGTTGAAACCGCTCTGCTTTTGAGATCCAACCTCGAAAAGTCCGTACCAACCAGTTATCATACTGCCCTTAGTAAGCATGAAGGAGAATTCCTTCTTTAAACCATCGACAAGTTTAACTTCACTTGGTATGCAAGGTTTTGCCGTCTCTCTTTTCAAACCAACCTTGATCACAACATGATTGTGTTCAATATATGGTCCATATCTTTTAGCCAAATCATCTTTTAGACGAGTCACTAATGCGTCATATAATTTAACCTTCAGATGACTAATCTCTATTTTTGTCCCATGCTCATTTTTCTGTGCTTTTGAAATAGCAAGGGGGTAATGATGCCAATCGCTCGATTGTAAAAATTTTTCCTTATTATATTCAAGAGTATATCTTTCTTCCGATCCCTCAGGAGTACTCGTTATACTAAAAACCGTTCCGAGACTTGTACATGCAGATTTTAATCCCAAACCAAATTCACCTAACGCATCATGCTTCTTTGAATGAGCGAGGACTAAACTTTTTGAAGCAACTTCTTTACTCATTCCTTTCCCATTATCTTCTATCGTTATCTTCTCGTCTTTCTTATTCAAAACAATGTGGATTTCGACACCCTCATCATTGGTTGCGTCAATTGAATTATCTACCAATTCTGCTATCGCATCAGATATCGAATAGTTAGCCTCGCCAATTTTGTGATATATGCTTTTATCTGGGGTAATGTCTATTGTCTCAATTTTGCTATTCTCGGTGTTTTCCATTTAAGTTTTGTTAGTTGTTAAGCGATAGTATGATCCTATACAACTTTATGACTATTGTAAAGTGGATACGACAAAAGACATCAAATATCTAAACTTGTCAAAAAAGCATCGTATTACCTCTTTATGAATAGTCGCCACCACCCTCATCTTGAAACTCCTTCCTGTACTGCTTCCAACCCACAAAATTACCACTCCTTTCCAAGTCATTCATAGCTTGTGCTATATGTTCCAATGGACTCCAATGCCCCGATGTAATTAATCGATCACAAATCTTTTTGTCGCTTTCTACATCAGATAGCTTTCCGTTGAGCGGGTAGCGAGAATCGAACTCGCGTCCTATGCTTGGGAAGCACATGTTCTACCACTGAACCATACCCGCAAATGATTACTTTATTACTTTCTACTCATTACCACCTTGCTTTCCAAACAAACTCGTCCCCCAGTGCCAGATCTGGCCCCACCAGCCGCCACTACCAGTGGACGAGGCCTCGCTAGTCGAAGCATCTACTATCACAAAAACCTGCTCACCCTCTTTGGCTACCTGAAAATCCTGGCGAATCTCCTCTTCAACCCCCGCATCTGTCTTTATGTAAGTCAATTTTTTGGAAAGATCGGCCTGACGCGTCTGTAGCTGAGTGAGCTCAGCTTTGGCTCTAGCGGCGGCCAAGGCACTTTCCCTTTCTTTTTGATAAATATTCCAAGTGCCCCGCCCGACCAAGACAATCAAAATCAGTAAAATAACAGCCGTGGTCTTAGAATACAAGCGCCGTCTAGCCGTCCGTTTTTCTTGAAATTCTCTCATTAACCTGTATTATAGTACACATCTATGATTTTCAACAAAAAACACAAAAAAACTGTCAGTATTATCTGGGCCGTCCTCTGCATTTTGATCGCTTTGAGCATGATCTTGCTATATATCCCAGGGTTGAGATAGTCGGAGTATCCCAATCTTTCGAATAAAAAATCCGTATACGCTTGACGGAGACTTGCGCAGGCGCGTCGGCGCCGAGCAGAGCAGAAAAGTCAGCAGACTTTTACGCGTGCTCCGGAGAGTGTATACGGATTTTTTATTCGTTTGTCTTCATCATCTTCAAAAAAGTTTCGTGCGGAATATTCACATTTCCTTTGCCGCGCTCGGCCATTTTCTTTTTACCTTTTTTCTGCTTTTCGCGGAGTTTCATTTTGCGAGTGATATCGCCTCCATACATGTGCTGAGTGACGTCTTTACGCATAGCTGAGAGAGTACGGGAAGCAATAATCCGTCCAAGCCCTCGGCCCTGAATTTTAGTCGTAAACATCTGTTGAGGTAAAATATTGTAAAGTTTTTCTACGGCTTTTTCGGCGTCTTCTTCGACACGTCGAGTCGAAACCACGCGAGCAAAAGCGATGACCGGCTCGTCAGCCACTAAAATATCTAGCCGGCAGACGTCAGCGAGACGCATGCCTTCAAACTCGTAGGACAATGACCCAAAACCGGACGACACACTTTTTAATTCATCAAAAAAACCCCGCATCAGCTCACGCAAAGGCATTCTGATCGTCAATGCGGTGCGACCGTCTCCAAAAGTTTCAGTCTCTGAAGCTTCAGCCTCATGATCATAGAGCATCGGCATGATAGCCCCGAGATATTCTGAAGGACTGATAATCTTGACCTTGACCCATGGTTCGCGCACCTCAGTCACCTCGTGCAAATCAGGGAAAAGGGATGGCGAATAAATGGTTTTAGTCTGACCGTTTTTGTAGGTCACTTCATAAGTAATAGACGGCGTGGCAATGATGAGGTTGAGCCGAAACTCGCGCTTTAAACGCTCGGTGATAATTTCAAGATGAAGCAACCCGAGAAAACCACAACGAAAACCGCGTCCGAGCGAGCCGGAGGCTTCTTCTTCATAAGTAAAAGATGAATCGGAAAGACGGAGCTTACCCAGCGCCTGACGAAAGAGATCAAAATCGTCCTGACTCTCTGGATAAATAGACGCCCAGACCACTGGCGCTGGACTCATGTATCCGGGCAACTCGGGCAAAGGAGAACGCAAAGACGTGACCGTATCCCCCACTGAAGCAATACCCGGCCTCTTGATGCCTGTGACAATATAGCCAATATCTCCGGCTGAAAGTTTTTCACACGGAGTCTCGACTGGCGCAAAAATCCCCACTTCAAGCGCGGTAAATTTTTCATTCGCAATTTTAAAGACGAGCGGAGCATCTTTGGAAATGGTCCCATCGAGGACACGCACGTACACTATCACCCCTTTGTGGTTAGAATATTGAAAATCAAACACGAGCGAACGAAAACTCTGACTATCGACAAATTCTTCATGGGGTGGCGGTACACGACGGACTATTTCTTGTAAAAGCTCCTCTACTCCTTCACCCGTCTTGCCTGAAGTACACAAAATCTCATCTGGCTGACAATCGAGGAGTTTGATAACTTCCATTTTAATATCATCAATGCGGGCCAGAGGCGAATCCATTTTAGATAAAACTGGAATAATGGTGAGGCCTGCATTGCGAGCCATCTCTAGGGTAGTCAAAGTCTGAGCCTGGACCCCTTGAGTCGCATCTACCAATAAAATACACCCTTCCACCGCCTTGAGAGCTCGCGAAACCTCATAAAAAAAGTCGATGTGCCCAGGAGTGTCAATGAGGTTCAAAATATATTTTCCGCCACCTCCCACATTTGCCTCTTCATTTTTTGGAGCATACTCCATGCGGACTGGACGCATCTTGATAGTGATGCCCTTCTCCTGCTCAAGCTCCATATCGTCTAGCACTCGATCATGCATTTTACGCTTTTCAATAGTGTGCGTAATTTCGAGCATGCGATCAGCCAAAGTGGACTTGCCATGATCGATGTGGGCTATGATACTAAAATTGCGGATGTGGGAGAGTTTCATAAATAATATGTGGGGTCACTATATCACAAAAATTGAGTTAGAAAAAAGACCGCGGAGCATGCTACACTGCGCGATCTTTTTGGTTTTTCTATGTGTGTCATGACCGGGCTGTGGCCGAATCCTCGACCTCAGCGTAAAGATGCCGCGGTATGGCAAACGGCCCTTCGGTCGAGATGGTGATCAGCGGATGGTTTGGCCCAATGGCCCTCAACACGTCCTGTGTGGAACTCTGCCAATCGAGGTCGAAGACATCGTGAGAGTCCGACTCAAAACAGGAATCCGCAGCGTTCCGATCAAAGAAAAATCCGATCGGAGGAAAGGTCTGCATGGCCTTCCTACTCTTGCTGAGCTCCTCAACCCGCTTCGGGGGTGTGTCGAGTGGCGCTCGCTGATGTCGTTTCATGCCATACTTTACGCAGCCCTCAAGGGTAATGCCCAAATAAAAGCCCCCGAGAAGGACACCGCCCACTGGCACCACCCGATGCCTCCCAAACTCGCAATTTGAACGAATGGCCATTTTGATCACCTTTGGGCTGGACACCAGGTCCGACACCTCAACACCGAAAATCGAGTATTCCGTCACTACAAAGAACGTACCGACAAATGGTTTAACCATAAAAATCCTAGTTTACTTTCATTGTTTTCTATACAAAAAACTACCACAATCCTAGCAAGTGTCAACTAAATCAGTCTGCATCCACATGTCCTGCTTCATACAAAAATCCCCCTGACCTGCCAACGTGTTGCCACGCCGGCGAAGGGCCAGAGGGAGGAAATTACTAGTTAAAAATAAAACAAAACCCTGTTCGAGAAATGCCTTGCGCAGGAGCTTGGCTCCGAGCAGAGCGGCCGGCCAGCAGGCCGGAACGTGTGCATTTCGAGGACAGGGTTTTGTTTTATTTTACTTATTTGCCCGGCCGTATCTGCACTGACTGAGCCGTAACACTCCCGTCAGTATTTGTAGTTCCTTGGACTAGGACTGTCTCTCCCACTGTGAGGTCATCAATTGTGCCAGCCACAGACTTTAAAACTGGAGTCGAGCTAGAAACCAATATGATTCTTGATCCTCCATTTGCCAGCTTGACTGTGATGCCTGAGGCATCCCTAGAAAGGATAGTGCCACTTGCAAATCCAGCACCCATACCCTGACGAGCGTTCCCCGCAACCACGGCACCATTTTGACCCATCATGCCGATACCGCCACCAGTCCTACTCCCAGCCGCAAATTGTCCACGGCCACCACCTTGAGGAGCGGCCTGAGTTTTGCCATAGGCTGTTCCACCAAAAAAGACTCCCACCAACACGATCACTGCCACAATCACCGCTATTGCTTTATTTTTTGAATTTTTTTCTTTCATATTTTTATTTATACACAAACTCTTGCTTACACACTTACTACTTACTGAATAATGATTTATTTCGTTTGATTACTCATATCTCAACGCCTCGATCGGATTTAGACCAGAGGCTCGGCGGGCTGGATAGTACCCGAAGGCAATACCGATACCCGCAGACACTCCAAAGGCAAGCAGAATGGACGAAATACTCATGGAGGCTTGGAGTATTCCCGTACTAGATATACCGAAGGCTATCAGCCAGCCCAGCACCACCCCGACCGTACCCCCTATCATGGTGAGCAGGACCGCCTCCACCAAAAATTGGTTGCTGATGTCTCCTTTTTTAGCCCCTATAGCCTTGCGTAGACCTATCTCACGAGTACGCTCTGTCACGGTAGTGAGCATCATGTTCATAATACCAATACCCCCCACCACCAAAGAAATACCCGCCACCGAAGCCAACAGGTATGAGAGAGTGTTGGTGACGGTCGAAGCAGCTGAAACAATATCAGACTGATTGATGGTACTAAAATCAGCTAGAGCAGGATTGGAAATATTGTGACGCGCTAGCAAAAGGCTGGTAATGTCATTTTGCGCCAAGGTCATGTCTTCTTTAGTGTCAGCTTGAACGCTGATAGCCGTGACATATTTGTTTCCGGTAAATATTTGCTGGGCCACCGAAATAGGTACATAGATGGCATCGTCGGGATTGTTAAAACCCGAGCCGCCTTTTGACTTGGTCACACCAATAATTTTAAAAATCGCTCCGTTAATTCTAATGCTTTGACCCATAGCTTCTCCACCCACCCCAAAAAGATCATCCCTGGTGGTGGGGCCGATGACCGCCACTTTAGCCAGACTGGCTACATTTTCATCCGTGATAAAAGAACCCTCATCAATTTCTAAATTTCTGACGACGGTGTAGTCCGGTACTGTACCGATAACTGAAGTATTGGTATTGGTGCCCTTGGCCACTACTTGCTTGCGGCTGGTGACTTCTGGAGCCGCAGCCGAGACCTCGCTGATACTTTTTTTAATAGCTGTCGCATCATCCAGAGTCAAAGATTGAGCCGCGCCGCGGCCAGTTGAAACTTGAAAACCAGGCCCCCTCTGAGCACCCGGAGAAACAATGATCAGATTGGACCCCAGCGACTGAATGCTTGACTGGATGGAATTGGTCGCACCTTTTCCTATAGCCAGCATGGCAATAACCGAAGCAATTCCAATCACAATACCCAACATGGTAAGCGAGGACCGGACTTTGTTGCCCAGAAGAGCTGAGGATGTTTCGTGAAATAAATCTTTAATAGTCATAAAATAATTTAGTCAGTTTTATTTGAGGATATTTTTATCAATCACCCGCTTGTCTTTATTTTTACTATCCTCCAAGATCATACCGTCCCGGATGTGAATAATCCTGTCGGCATGCTCGGCCACTTCTTTTTCGTGAGTAATAAGGATAATGGTCCTGCCCTGCTCTTCATTTAGATGCTGAAAGGTGCCGAGCACTATCTCTCCAGTTTTTGAATCCAAGTTGCCCGTCGGCTCATCGGCCATAATCAGGGATGGATCGTTGACCAAGGCCCTAGCAATGGCAACGCGTTGGATCTGTCCTCCAGAAAGCTGGTTGGAAAGATGCCCCCAGCGATTTCTGTCCAGTCCAGCCGAAACGAGCGCTTTTTCGGCTTTCAGTTCCCGTTTTTCCGAACTAACTCCCGCATAGACCAATGGCAAAATCACATTTCGGATGACTGTGGCGCGCGACAGAAGATTGAAGGCCTGAAACACAAAGCCAATTTTTCGGCTGCGAATATCCGCCAATTCATCATCTGACAGCTTCGAAACATCTTCGCCTCCAAGAAAATAGGTTCCTGAAGTGGGAGTGTCCAAGGCCCCTAAGATATGCATTAGGGTAGATTTGCCTGAACCAGAAGGCCCCATGATGGCCACAAACTCACCTTCTTCAATTGAAAGCGAAACACCCTTGAGCACAGTCGTTTCTGTGTCTCCGTTTTTGTAGACCTTAGTAATGTTTTTACATTCGATTACGTTCATATAAGTTTATTTTGCTAGTTCCCGCGAATTTGTCTTGCCCCGCCACCTTGCCCACCTAGAAGACTTGTGGCTGTAGGGGTCTTAGAAGTCGACGCTGAGGTCTTGGCTGCGGCTGACGAAATACTGCGCACCACAATAGCATCACCCTCATTTAGACCGTAAGTGATTTCTACATTTTCGTCATTTGAGAGACCGGTCTGGACAGTGACAGAAGTAGGCTTTTCTTTGGTGCTGACTTGCGGATTGGCTGGATCATAAGTAAAGCCAGTGAGAACTTGGACAGTTGAATTACTACCTTGAGTTTTGACCGCTGAGCTTGGCACGATGAGAGTGTCGACTTTTGAATCAGTCATAATACTAGCAGTGACCGTCATGCCAGGCTTGACCTGAGCATCCTGTGTATCGAGAGTAATCTTGACTCCATAAGTCACCACCCCTTGACTGACGGTCCCAAGTGGATCGACTTGAGCCACTGTACCCGTCAATGTAAGATCTGGCACGGCATCAAAGGTCAATGTAGCTTTTTGACCGACCTTGACCTTTTCGGCATCCACTTCATTGAGGGTCAAAGTCGCTACTTGCTGCGGACTGACTTCGGTAGCTACCGCACCGCCTGAAGAGACATTATTTCCTACTATCACATTTACCTTTGCAATCACTCCATCAAAAGGAGCCCTCACTGTGTAGTAACTAAGCTGATCAAGGGCATCCTGCACCGCATTTTGCTGCTGAGTGAGGGAAAGTTTGGCTGATTGGACATCCAGAGTATCTGAAGAGCCGGAAAGAGTAGTCTGGGAATTGGCTAGAGAGGTACTTGCATTTTCAAGACTTTGTTTTGCATTTGTGATAGTAGTCATAGCGTCAAACAAACCTGAAACATCACTGTCTACTTTTGAAAGATACGCATTGATATTATTTTCATCGGTAGCGATTTGAGTTGGTTTTGGAGATGAAAGTTTTATATTGATAAAATCAATGGCATTGTAAGTCCCTTTCAAAGCTGCCTGAAATTTTACCGCGGAGTCATAAGTCTTTTGGATAAGATCATCCAGAGTGGCTCTATCGGCTGTAATCGGTGTCGCCTTGTACTCTTTAAAAACGTCAGCGTACTCAGTCTTAGCTTGGTCAAACAAAGACCCAGCCTGATATTTGTAAGTGATAGCTGTATCACCGGCATTGCCTTGAGCAGATTGGTCTGAAAAATAAAGAGAATGCGTAGGATTGTAGTAGATATCGTTTAAACCGATCGTAGCAGCAGGCAGATCGATAGAAGTATTGGCAACCAAATCATAGGCGTCTTTGTAGGCTTTCTGGAGCGCCACGTCGGCTGATTCTTTTGTCTGAACAGAAGTGGTCAATCCAGAGCTGGTCTGCTGAAGACTTTTTTGGTAGGCAATCTGGGCTGCCGTCAGACTTGTCTCCGCATTTCTGAGAGTCTTCTGAGCATCTGTGCTATCTATTTTAGCTATGACAGTCCCGGCCGTGACCTTGTCCCCTACTTGCACTCCAACATAAGTGATTTGACCAGAAACTTTCGGATTGATATCCAGCTCACTTGAAGCAGCAATCTGTCCGCTCGCAGAAACTGAACTAGTGATAGTCCCCTTGGTGACCTGCCCCAAGACATAGGTGGTGGGTGTATTGCTAGCTGAGACTTTTCCGTAGACATAATAAATTCCGACCAAAACCACAACCGCCACAATGATAGAAGCCACCTTGTGGCCTTTGAGATACGCGACTGAATTATTTAATATTGTTTTCATACCAGTTATAGTACAGCACGGTGTCCAAATTATTTCAATTTAGGCCTGTTTTCATTAGTTTTTTCGATCT
>JAQTMP010000020.1 GCA_028714275.1 Candidatus Paceibacterota bacterium | reverse complement strand
CGCCACATAAGTCACGTAGAAATCCTCCTCAATCTGGGTAATGCGAGGATCCTCAGTCGCCCACTTATCAAACTCCTGTTTTGGTCCAAAGACTGGCTCTTTGGAAAGTCTTTCAAAAGAAATCCCATCTTTACTTTTGGCTAAGCCAATATGCGATGTGTAGGACTCTCGCTCGCCCACTGCTCGGTACAACATAATGACTTCGTAATCTACTTTTACAACTCCTGGATTAAAAACTCCCTCTTTTTCCCAAGCAGCATTTGCGCTCGGTTGTAAAATTGGGTTAGCGGGGTGACGAGTGAGCTGATAATGTCTTGCGTCCTCTCCTAACCACTTTTTTATGAGAGCAGCCGTCTCAGCCGGGCCATTGACTGACAAAGTCTCTACCCCTGCCTCGCGGGGAGAATAATCATTTCCCCCTGGAAAAACTTTATCTCCAACAAAAATAATATCTTCTGGCCTAAATTTAAACTCCGCCAGCATTTTTTTTAGCCCTTCGGCTTTATTAAAACCTTTAGGTAAAAAATCTATCGAGGTCGCACCCCCGATCGCAATGGTCACTTCAGGCAGCTTGGTCTCAAGATCTTCCACTATTTTTTTTCTTTTACTTTGATCAGGATCCCACAATATTTTTTTATTGACAGGCGCAAGTTGGCCCATAGCTGAAAAAGTAATCTGGGTCCCTCTGTCTTCTATCTGCTCGCCAAATATTTCACTCGGTAAATCATACTTGTCAGGACCATCAAGACCCTTGAGGGCCTCTAATACTTTTACTTTTATCTCCGTTGGAAATATCTGACTGCTAGTCAGGCGCCACTCGTTTGTGGCCGGAGCATATTCATATTGTTGATCGCCGCTCGTAGGCAGCAGGCTAAACTGAGAAAAGATGGCGGGTTGGGAAAAAGCCGGTAAAAACTGCTTTTTAAACTGGTCGAAAGAGCCGCCGGAAATAACCCCTATCTTTACCTGTAAAGCTAATTGGGATAACAAATCAGCCATCTCACGGCTGAGAGGCTGTTTGCTTTCCGTCAAAGTGCCATCCAGGTCGAAAGCCACAATTTTCTTAGCTAATGACATACCAGCCTATTCTAACATGAAAAAGCATACACTCCCCCTCTCATCACTTCTTCTGGTGCATCTAGACCTGTAAAAATTTTAAATTGGGCAAAAGCCTGGCCAAGCAGCATTTCCCTACCGTCAATGGAATGATTTTTTCTTTATGAGGAATAGTAACACTCAGCCCCTCATATTTTTCTGATTTTAAAAACTCGGCCAAGTTTTCAGGGAAAACGTCCACTGCTTCAAATTTATAATCTAGATCGAGATATTTAAAAGCTGCCATATATATAGCGGGTGACAATGACTGAGAGATTGGGTGGCCGACGGCGGCAAAAGATTTTATTGGCATAACTATATGATAAGTATACCAAGAATACACGTAATGCGCGGTCGATGGGACTTGAACCCACGGCCTCGTCCGTGACAGGGACGCGCTCTGACCAGCTGAGCTACGACCGCATTTTTGAAAATCTTTCAAAGACAGACTTCTTTCTTTGTAAAAATAGCCTGTGTGGCTCATTATACATAATTTCATACAATTTCAAAGCATCTTTCGAACTATATGTTAACCTGCCAAAATTACGTATTTTTGGTATGTATATTGAACCTCCTTTTATATCCAACTGTCCTAGTAAAATATATAAACTATTAAGAAAATCTACCGAAACTGAAGTGAAGCTGGCTAATATATTTTTTCTAGGATTTTTTCTTTTCTTATTAAACAAACCTGTCCACACATTTCCATCACCGTCAAAATAGCCTCTTATAAAATGTCCTGCATACTCATCGGGAATAAAGGGTAACTTCATCCTTTTAGATTTGTTGGGGGTAAGCCCAAGCCTCCCCAAATCCTCAAACATTTCCTTGCTCCCAATCTGAATGGAATAGCCTACTCTGATAATGCCTGGCCTCTCAGAGATTTTATGGTTTGAACCCATACATTTTCTCATTTTTACTAATAAATTTTTATCTGATGTGTAGATTGCAAAAAAGTGAGCACCTCTTTTATTTCGAATAATATTGCCATCAGCAAACATAAAACCCAAAATATAGGCCATGTCACTAGTCCAGGTTTTAAAGAAGCTTTTGTCTATTTTCTTCATTATCGGCATGACAGTATTATATCCTAACCATACTTAGATACAAATTCTATTCCACCCGCACCTTGCCCTCTCGCGCCTCTTGACAACAAAATTTCCAAGGAGTATTACGGTATTAGATAGCTCATCTTATGAAAAACACAACAGGGAGTAGAATAGTTGCAGTGACTGCAGCCATTTTTGTGTCGATGGCTTTGACGGGGTGTGAGAACACCGACAGTGTAAACGCAGGCGCAAACGGAGTCGCTTGGGGAAAACCAATGCACTTGTTGTCGCGAGTGACAGCCTATCGTGCGGGAAGAGGAGCTTCCGATAAATGGTCTCGGAAAGGACAGTCTGCCACTGGCCTACCTCTCCGGATTGCCGAGCCGAACAAAATCGGGGTGGCGGCTGCCCCTTCCCGATTCCCTTCCGGCAGTCTACTTGGGGTGCCAACAGATGACGGCCCCCTATTTTATCTGCTTGCGGACAAAGGTACGGATGTCGAATCCGGCAAAGCCGCTAAAATCGCAGGAAGAACTCCTGCTGAAAAAAAGGCGCCCGTTTTTGACCTCTGTTCCCACCAACAAAAATGGGAAAATTTCAAACTGGTCACCCTTTTTCCCTATCGGGGATCGGTGCCGTTTGAAAAACTTCCTTTGTCACAAAAAGTTAAGGTCCTGACATCTACAGCCACGCATGAAGTGGCCGTGCAGATGTGGCGACGAGAACAGTAATAGTCGCAAGGACCAAACAAAAAAACCGCGGGGACAAAGTCCTACCCCGCGGTTTTATAATTTCCAGCAAACTACCATTGCTCCCCAAACCGAAGAAAGCCACCTTTGAGCGAGCAGAGCAGTCTTTTCAGAAAACCCATCTTGAAAGTTTTTTGCTCTCCCTGACACAAGGCGATGATGTGAACTTCTTTAATGTCTATGGCTGCCAAATCCGAAAAGGTCCGGCGCCAGGTAGAGTCCATGTCGAGGCAAAGCACTCCGACCAGAGAAATATTTAGTTTTGTGAGCAGGTTCTCCGCTGACAATTTAAAAAATATTGCTCTAACATCCTGCATGTTAAGACCAAACAAAATGACTGGAGCCTTCAGATGTTTAAAGCCGGCGAGATTGTTGACCGAGAGGGTTTGGATTTCCGCAAAGGCCGCGATTTGGTGAGCGAGGATGTGTCCATCCTTGTATACAATCACAGCCTCCTTTGGCCTTTTCAATTCGGCCCAGTGATGGCACACAAACTCAAAAGCCAAAAAATACACGACCATCGGCCAATTCTGGACGTTTAACAGTCCACCCGCTTTGGCAATCGTCTGCAGATAATTGTTCTGACAAATAAATTCACTGCCAGGGCCATCAATAGACGGCCTGTTTTTTTCGAGACTTGGATTTCTAGCCATAATTAAGGAAACTGTAAAAGATGCCATCTAAAAAAGACTCTAGCATACGCAGAGAGTCGCGTACAGCCACGAAAAGTGGCCACTATTTTTGTGTCGGAGGTGGGGATCGAACCCACAAATCTCCACTTTATGAGTGTGGTGCTTTAACCAGTTTAGCTACTCCGACAAATTTGTTTTTATACCTTCAATCAATCCTAGCATCCTATACTTTAAATTGGTACTCTTTCTAACCCTTAAAATAAGGGTACCGTAATAAGTATTGTGATTTTGGTACACCTTCTTCTGAGTTGTTTTTATAAAAGAAGTTGGCTTAAAAAACTCACGCGGTAAGTCTAACAGATTAGACCAAAACTTCAAAACATCCCCTATCCTAACCTTGTGTGAAAGATTAATGGCAACCCTTATGACAAAATCTTTCTTTTGGACATCCAAATCCTCACGAAGCCATCTATATATAATTTTAATCATCCAAGGGTCTGAATTCACACAACTAAATGGACCGTCTTTCTTTGATCCTTCAGCCCAATAAAGGGCGACTGCAATGAGAGTCCTTTCTCTTTTAGAGATTTTACCTATATATTTTCCACCTATCTTCTCATATTTTTTTATATTTTCTATTTTCTTGTTTTTATTAGCCTGTGCTCCCATCATTCTTCCTTTCAATCCGGCATTGTGTGCTTTCTTTGCTAAAAAACTTCTTTGCGCAGAGGTGAGCATAATATCGGAACACCAGACACTTGCTGAGCTTTTAGATACTTTTAAACGCACGGCTATGTCTTTTATAGAATAACCCTTCTTCCTGAGTTTCAAAGCTTGGAGTTTCAAATCGAACTTAGCCATATAGGTATATATTATATATACTAGACAATGTTTGTAAAGATAAGAAAAAGACGAGCAACAAAATATTGCTCGTCTTTCTCCTTCTTGTTGCGGGGCTCGGAATTGCACCGAGGCCTAGAGGTTATGCTTGCCACCACGGCTTTCGCCGCATCATTCAATCAAGAGTAAATCTGAAAAAATGATTTTGTAATCTGGACTATACCTTCACCCACATGGGGTGCTCACCGTCTAGTCTCTACACCTTTAAACATATGATTTAAAAAAAACCTTATGCAGACTTGGCTCGGTATTGCCATTCGTATCCTGCGACACGGGAAGGTTTCACCGAATTTGATGAGTATTCCGCCGATCATTGCTGTTCGGCGAGCCCGTTTGAGCCTCTCGAGTTACTGCTTCTCTACCCCGCTACTTATTTCTCTATTGGAAGAGAGCTATATAGTAACAAACATCTCTTTCAAGGTCAATATGGTTTTGTACATAGGGTTATGTGTATAATACCTTTAAACCATATGACAAATATTTATGCGCGCGAACAAGCTCGAAATCTAAGACGAAGAGGTATGAGTATCCTTACCATAGCAAGAAATCTAAATAGTAATAAAAGTACCGTAAGCTATTGGTGTCGTGACATAATCCTTACCTCTTCTCAGCAAAAAGAATTAGCGAAGGAAGGAAGAACGAAGGCTTATATTGGATCACTTAGACAAGCTGAGAAACAAAGAAAGATTAGGCTGGATAATATAAAAAGGATGCTCCATAAAGGTCAGGGAGATGTAGGAATTCTTAATAGCAGAGATTTATTTATCCTAGGGTTGGGGCTCTATTGGGCAGAGGGTTACAAAAAAGGAAGTGACGAGACTGGTTTTACCAATAGTGACCCGGTCATTATTTCTGTGATCCTTGAATGGTTTAAGAAAATCTATGCTATAGAACAAAAGGATTTCATAGCGAGAGTCAGTATCAATCAAATACATAGAGACAGAGAAGTTGAAATAATTAACTTCTGGTCTCATTCTGCAAAAATAGACAGGGAACAGTTTACCAAAACAAGTTTTATTAAAACTGTTTCAAAAAAAATATACCCCGATTCAGAAAAATATTTTGGAACGTTAAGAATAAAGGTGCGAAAAGGGACAGAACTGAGACGTCGAATAATGGGTTCTCTTTCTTTTATTGGTAAAAATGTCACGAAAATTAAATGCTAAATATAGTAAAATTCTTCAAAAACCTTGCGGTAATTTTGAATAGTTTGTCGGACAACATCCTTGGTCAAAGAAAAAGAGATGCCCTCATGAGCGATAGCATTGCGCACTTTGTGGGCTTCCCAAGCATTGTTGAGCGTCAAAAATTCGCTTGGGTTGATCTGTTTGAGCTTGTCTCCAATACTTTCTCCTTGATAACCCATATGCTCCAACATTTCCTCGAGCAAAATATCTGCCTCAATAATAGCCAGACGCCAATCCCCTGGACTGACAGACTCGCTATGATCCAGCACTTTCTGCCAGCGTTCATTTAAGTATGGTTTGTCAGCAGCTTCTGCAAAAGGGACGGCTGAGACCACTTCTTCTGTTTTGGCTTGAAGGGCTTTTTTTCTGTTGACTTCCGAAAGCTCAAATTTGGTATAAAAAATACCCAAGATAAAAAGAAAGGAAAAAAAGATAGCCAAAAAGTGAAGAGTATTTACAATACTATAAAAAACATGGGCCACTTCTGACTGAAAATTGGCCAAGCCAGCTGAAATAGTAGAAGTAGCCGCGGGGTTTGAAAAAATAGGTTGGCCACTGACATCGTAGCCAATAATTTGTGGCGCTGCCTGCGTCCCTGTTTGTGTTCCAAAAATTTGAGAGAGCAGAAAAGGGACCACTGTCAGCAAGATAAAACCGGCTAAAATAACCCAAAAAACTATTTCCAGTCCTTTGGGGCCGCCGCTTGATTCTGGAGCAGGCTTGCCTTTTGGTTTGCCTCCTTTTGCTTTTGGATCTGCCATTTTATTTTATAAATTTTTGGGTGTTACTTTATGACCTATTTTAGCAGTTTTTCTATGTCCATACCAAGAGCAAAAAGGGCTTCTTCTCCGCGATGAGGCGCCGTGATCTGGATCCCTAGAGGGAGATTGGCCTTTGATCCATCAGCATTTGTCACCGCCACCTCTCCAGTGGGCACTGACATGGCTGGGACGCCTACCAGATTGGCTGTCACCGTGAATATATCGGCAAGATACATTTGAAGGGGATCGTTTGATTTTTCACCAATCAAAAAAGCGGGGGTCGGAGCAGTCGGGGTAAGGATAGCCTCGACTGTCTGAAAAGCTCTTTCAAAATCAGCCGCGATCAGACGGCGCACGGACTGAGCTTTGTTGTAGTAGGCATCGGCATAACCGGCGGACAAAACATATGTCCCGAGGATGATACGCCGACGCACTTCTTTACCTAAAAGCTGTCCGCGAGTATTCATATAATCCGCCAAAAGATTGTCCCCTTCTACACGTTGGCCAAATTTCATGCCATCAAAGCGAGCCATGTTGGAAGAAACCTCGGCTGGCATGACAATATAATACACAGGCAATGAATGACCTATGTTTGGCAAACTTATATCTACTATTGTGTGGCCCATCTTTTTTAAAGCTTCGACTGTATTTTTAAAATTTTCGGACACCCCAGGGTCAATGCCTCCCATATTCATGAGTTCTGGCACAATGCCAAGAGTCATTTTTTTGGCGGGCGATCCTTTTTGAGAATTTTTGTTTGAAGCTTCATTTAAAATATCCGGCAAAGAAGTGCTGTCCATTTCACAATGGCCCTTGATCACATCATAAATAATTTTAGCGTCTTCGACAGACTTGGCTACTGGACCAATCACATCAAGTGAAGAACCCATGGCCATTAAGCCATGGCGAGAAACGTTGCCGTAGGTAGGCTTGAGGCCAACCATTCCGCAAAAGCTGGCTGGCTGGCGGACCGACCCTCCTGTATCTGAGCCAATGGCTGCAAGGCATCCGTGCATAGCCACCGCGGCCACGGAACCACCCGATGATCCGCCGGAAACACGAGATAAGTCATGCGGATTTTTGGTTGGGCCATATGCAGAATTTTCTGTCGATCCACCCATGGCAAACTCATCCATATTGGTTCTACCCATAAAAACAGCGCCCTGATCAATCAGTTTTGAAATAGCCGTCGCATTGTATGGAGCAATATATCCCTCAAGGATTTTTGAAGCCGCCCCGGCCCGACGTCCTTTGATTAAAATATTATCTTTGATGGCAAGTGGAATACCAAGGAGCGGCAAGCACATCTCTCCGGTTTTTTTATCCACTCCTTCTCCTGCTTTGAGTCTGGCATCTGCAGCATCTGACTGGGCAAGGGCGTCTTCAAAGACTTCGAGATAGGCATTGATTTCTCCATTGCGTTCAGTGATCTCTTTCAAGCAGGCTTCTGTTATAGCCCGCGAAGTAGTCTCTCCAGAGCGGAGCATCTTAATAGCTTCTGTGATGGTCAGTTGAGCGAGATTTTTCATAAAAATGACACCTACCCTAAAATTTTCTTTACTTTTATATACTGCCCGTCACGGTCGGGGGATGAAGTCAATAAATCCTCTGAATATTTTCCGCTGGCCGTTTCTTTTTTAGCATCGATGGTACGAGGCGAGTCTTCACGCATAATATTGCGATGAGGATATACCAGCTCTGAATGAGTGGCAACCTGCACATCTGAAGCCGTGACTTTTTGAATCTCTCCGACGTAGCCGAGTATGGCATCAATCTCAGTGGCAAAAGATTCCTTTTCACTTTCGACAAGCTTGACCCGACCAAGAGAGGCCAGCTTTTCAATGTCATTTTTGGTAATCATTCCTGTAAGTGTAGTGCGAAAACGGCTTTGTGTAAAGGTTTTGGAGAAAATCCACAACCTTTCTCACTAAAGCGCTCGAAGACTCGCAATTTTGAGTACGCCTTTTTCTCAATATGTAACATAAAGCATAAAAAATATGTCTTATATTACATACCGATAAAAAAACTACCTAGAAATCCCTTCACTATTTATTTACTATTTGAGAGCATTTTTAGAAAAGCCTGTTCATCCAAAATAGTCACTCCTAGCTCCTCTGCTTTATCGAGCTTCGATCCGGCACTTTCGCCAGCTACCACGTAGCTAGTTTTTGATGAGACCGAACCGGAGATACCTCCACCCAAGGCGCGAATCTTGTCTTTAGCTTCATCACGAGACATTGAAGTCAGGGTGCCAGTCAAGACAAAAGTTTTGCCGGCTAGGGGTAGAGACGCGACGTTTCCCTTTTTGCTTCTATTTCTGGAGCTGGCCATTTTAGGATTTATTAAAGAAACCTGCGAAAGAATTTTATCTACCAGCTTGCTATTTTTCTTGTCCGCAAACCAGGTATGAATGGAGGCAGCGACCACGTCCCCTACTCCATCGATTGATTCGAGCTGTTCGATACTAGCTACGCGTATTTTTTCGAGCTGGCCAAAATGATTGGCTACATCGATAGCGGTCTCTTCACCGACTTGAGGAATAGAAAGGGAAAAAAGGAAGCGAGCGAGGGTCACCGAGCGAGCCGCAGCAATAGCCTTGATCAGATTGTCTGCGGATTTTTCGGCAAAACGCGGTAGGGACAGTAAATCCCCCTTAGTCAAAGTAAAAATATCGTCGTAAGAAGTAATCAGGCCGTGGTCAAGTAAAGAGTCAATTTGTTTTGGACCCATGCCGTCAATGTTGAAGCATTTTTTTGAGACGAAATGGTAGAGGCGACGGCGATGCTGCAAAACTCCGCCTGAGACAGCGCAGCGCCATGCGGCCTGTCCGGGAATACGCTCAATGCGACCATCGCCGCCGCACTCTGGTACATTTGTTGGAAAGACATAGGCTTTTTCTTTGCCTGTGCGGAGCTCTTTCAAAACAGAAACAATGTCTGGGATCACATCTCCTGCTTTCTGTAAAATGACCGTGTCTCCCACCCGCACATCCAACCTTTTGATCTCATCTTCATTATGCAAAGTGGCTCGAGAAACCGTCGAGCCAGCTACCAAGACTGGTTTTAAATGCGCCACTGGCGTCAAGACCCCCGTACGGCCAATTTGCAAGACAATATCCTCTACTCTTGTGGTGACTTGCTCTGCTGCAAATTTAAAGGCAATAGCGTAACGCGGCGCCTTGCCTGTATACCCGAGCGCCTCCTGCTGTCGGCGCTCATTTACCTTGATCACTACTCCATCGCACCAATAGTTTTCCTTCTTGGATTTTTTTTCCCAACTTTTCCAAAATGCAATTACCTCATCAATATCTTTACATGACGTAAAATTTTTGTTCACCTTGAACCCTAATTTTTGTAAAAGCTTCAGCTCTTCCATCTGGGTTTTTGGCATGAGGGCGCTTTTGATCTGAGCAATATCATAGGTAAATGTCTGTAGTTTGCGCGAGGAAGCTATAGCCGCATCGAGCTGTCGGATAGAGCCGGCGGCTACATTGCGCGGGTTGGCATACAGAGGCTTGCCCTCTTTTTTTTGCCTCGCATTTAAAGCCTCAAAATCTTTTTTACTCATCCACACTTCCCCTTCAACTATGATGTCTAGAGGTTGCGGCAAGGACAACGGCATAGACTCGATAGTCTTCACATTGTGAGTGACATCTTCGCCTATCACACCATTTCCGCGAGTTAGAGCCTGATAAAAAATTCCTTGGCGGTATTCACTGACTACTTTTAGACCATCAATTTTCAATTCACATACATAGCTGGGGCTTTCGTTGATCCCTGCTTTGATCAAAAACCTCTTGACTCGCGCGTCAAATTCTCGCACCCCTTTTTCATCAAAAACATCGTTAAAAGACCACTGGGGTACCTTGTGAGCTACTTTGACAAATTGATCGAGGGGCTTGCCAGCTACCCGCTGTGAGGGAGAGTCCGCTGTCACTAGTGCAGGGTATTTTGCTTCGAGCTCTGACAGTTCCCGCTTGAGTGAGTCCAGCGCTTCAGCCGAAATCTCCTCTTTGTCCAAGACGTGATAGTTGTAACGATGATGCTCAATAGAAGCCCGGAGTTTGGCTACTCTATCACTGATTTCTTGCGGGATTTTTAGACTTTTCATATCCCTCAGCATATCACAATATTTTATTAATTATGCCTCTCGTGATGTTGCCAAAAAAACCAATAGCTGGAGTAATCTTGTAGTCTTTTTGAAACTTAATTAAAGCTTTTCTAGTGAGTGGACCAAAATAGTCCGTTTCGTTGTGGGGCGATCCAAAACCACTTGTTGCAACAATATAGCCGTGCGTGTTGAGAAAAATTTGAAGGGCCTTAACTTCTGCTCCGACAGATCCCAAGGCAAGATTTAAGGTAAAAGGAACCGTCGAGGTCGAGGTGATTGTTTGAGGGGGCAACGTACTTACCGAAGTATCTAGGGCAAATGAGGAACCGAAAGAATACCCTCCACTTATAATAATAGGAGCTGCGTTTCCAGAATTTGGTGTTGCACCAAAAATTGCAAAGGTGGAAAAATTAGAAGTCGGACAAGAAACCGTGTGATTGGACGTATCCACCGTGCATGACGTTAAGGCTTGCCATGATCCTCCATCGTTTCTATATATAACTAAACTATTCTGATCTGTAGACCCCAAGGCTGACGGATCATAAGTCATTGTAACAGTTAACGGGGTAGAAAAAGTGGAAAGACTCGTAGAAGTGCCTGTGATAGAAGAGAGTTGATAAATATTTCCAGCATTAACAAGTTGATTAGATGGCACTGGGAAAGCAGAAAGAACGGTAGGAGCATCCAACTCAAAAGCTTGAAAAGATGACTGCGAGGAAGTAGTGCTATACCCTGCCGGCACAGAAAGAGTCAGGGTATTCAAGGACAAAGTACCACCAGTGGATGTGGCGATATTTAGGATAGTAGAAGTGGCTACGACCGCATTGGCAAGACAAGTCGTATTAAAAGGCTCGGATGTAGAGGTGGCGTTGTCATAAGCATCATTTAGATCTAGGTTGTACTGATACTGAGCACACGGAACTAAATTATTGAGAGTGAAGTTGTAGGAAGTGGATGAAGCAACAGTAGAAGAAGCGTACTGCATAATCCCCTGTGGATTGACGGCCAAGGTCGAAGTAGCCAACTCATCTGTTTCATAGGAGAGTGTGTATGTACTAGAAGCTACGGTTGAATTTAAATTGAACAAAGAAGGTGGCGAGAAGCGGGTCCTGGCTAAAAACAAAGTACCATCATAAGCCACAGCGCCGACTTTAGTGCCGTCAGCTGAGATAGTCACGGATTGCCAATTGTGTTGTCCTGCCACAGTACTGGTCGCCCAAGTGACACCTGAATCTACAGAGGTGTAAATGTAGCCAGAATTTAAAGCGGCGGCAGCGATGAGTTTGGTACCATCGGCCGAAGAAGCGACATTGTGCCAAGAATGAGACCCTGCTCCAGTACTAGTAGCCCAAGCGGCACCACCATTTGGTGAAGTAAATAAAAAGAGATGCTGATTTTGACCATATGGACTCCCAGCTAATAATCTCGAGCCATCAGCTGATGAAGCAATAGCAAACCAGTTAGTTCCGTTTGGATTGGCACTTGATGTCCAAGTTGACCCCCCGTTAGTTGAGACATATGTGTATCCGTCACCCGAAGCTGCATAAAGTTTTGTACCGTCAGCAGAATAAGCTAAGGCACCCCAGCTATGAGACGAAGCTGAGGTACTAGTTGCCCAAGTGGCACCGCTGTCAGTAGATATTAAAATTTGATCATCATCAAAATCAATTACCGCCACTTTTGTCCCATCACTAGAAGAGGTCAGAGAAATCCAACTATGGACTCCGGCGGAAGAACTGGTAGCCCAAGTGCTACCGCTATTAGTTGAAAAGAAAATATCGCTTTGATCCCCCGCCGCAACTACCTTTGTACCATTTTGTGACACCGCAAGCGTCTGCCAATACTCTTGCCCAGTGCCAGTACTGGTAGCCCAAGTCGCACCAGAATTAGAAGAAACATAGACATAACCATCATCGGCGGCAAAAAGTTTTGTGCCGTCAGCAGAATAAGCGATGGCATCCCATGGATGGCTACCAGAAATTGTCGGGGAGGACCAAAGGTAGGAAGAAGCCTGACTCAACAAAGGAAACCCACCAACAATGATCGCAATCAAGCAAATAAAAAAGGTATTGTATTTAACCATGTCGACATATTAACATCTTTTTAATCTTAGTGAAAAGGTTGACAAGTTAGAATGTAATCAACAGCCCACGCTCTACTGCGCGAGGATTGGTGGTATCACACCCACCTTTATTTCCATTCAACGCCTGACTGAAAGGAGCATTATACCCGCGGGCATCCACAGTCGTGACTGCCGAAGTGCGGTGCACGGTCACAAAACCACAAGTAGTCGGGCTCAGCGGTACATAAAAAACCGTGTCAGCAAAAGTGGCGTCAGAGCCAGTCACCCAAGTAGTCACTGGCGTGTTGTTGCAATTGATAGTAGGTAAAAAATCCTGCCCCGCAACTGAAGTAGAGGATGTGGCAAAAGCACTCCCCGTACTGGTAGTGGTAGCATTGCGATCCCAATACAAAGCACATTCACCTGCCGAGTCAGCCGCATAAAAAGCGTACTGGGAATTTTCCCCATTGGATGAAAGCAAAAGCCTTTTCAAGACAATACTGCCGATTGAAAA
>JAQTMP010000019.1 GCA_028714275.1 Candidatus Paceibacterota bacterium | reverse complement strand
TTTATTTATCATTCAAAAGTCTGGCGCCAGGCCAAATTTTAAATTTGTTATTTAGAGGAAACTCACCGCCAAAGTGATGATATTTCACTTTCGGTGCTCAATGATATTCGCAATAATAATGTGTCTCAGGATACCCTTGATCACCTCAAGCCCTGTTTTAGTGTCGGCATGCTTAAAATAAATACGAGTGCTCCTGATGATGGAAATTATTTTGAAGAAGAAATTGTGGAAGTCGAAAAAGAAATTAGAGAGAAAAAATCCTACACCGCCACTCGGCTTTTTACTCATAATATAGATGTAGACACTATCAATGATGAGGCTCTCGATGCGCTTGAGCTTGATGAGGCAGAGTATTTTATGGAAGGTACGGGGCGGCCAGCTTTGGTGGAATCTTTGAAAAAAAGCTGTCTCGCTCCAGAACTCTTGCGTCTCAAGGTTGGCGCCAAAGTCATGTTTGTCAAGAATAACTTTGAAGCAGACTACGTCAACGGCACACTCGGCACCGTGATCGAAGCCTTGCCAGATCAGCCGCCCGTAGTCAAAACTCTTTCGGGTAAAAAAATTATGCTTGAAATGGCGAGCTGGTGCATTGAAGAAGACGGCAAGGTCAAAGCGGAAATAAGACAGTATCCACTCCGTCTAGCCTGGGCTATCACTGTGCATAAAAGTCAGGGCATGAGTCTCGATGCCGTAGAAGTGGATCTATCCAAATCTTTTGAGCCAGGGATGGGGTATGTCGCCCTTTCACGCGTGCGCGATTTTAAAAATCTGACTATTCTAGGGCTCAACAACGTGGCCCTACGTGTCCACGACGAGGTCTTGATGGTAGACGAAAAGCTAAAGACGGCCTCGGAGAGAGCCATAGAAGAGTTTGAAGTCCTGCAGGAGAAAAAAGGTAAAAATGAAATCACTCGCCTTCAAAAAGAATTTTTAAAAAAAATTGCCCCGGCTGTCAAAGAAAAGAAAAAACCCACTCACGTCTTGACCCAAGAGCTTATCCTCGAAAGAAAAAACTTGAAAGAAATTGCCAAAGCTCGCGGCGTGACCGAGGAAACGATTATTGACCATATCGAAAAGATAATTGATGAAGAAAATCCTCACGCTGAACCTTTTCGAAATCTGGCTAGGTATCTTTTGTATGAAGTCTCAAAGAAAAAACAGCAGGCTATTAGAATTGGCTTCATGCAAAAATATCCAAAGATTTCAGCCAATATACCCAAAGAGGCTCAAGACCCAAGCTCGCCAGACTTTGATTTTTCAATTTTTCGAAAAGAACCAATTGGTCCAATCAAGCATGCTGTCAAAGGAGTTTCGTATAAAGAGATCCGGCTGGTGCGGGCGTTGTGGCCGATGGTCTAAAGCGACGACTACTTAAGCGTTTGAGTTTTTTAGCTAGTCCTGCTAGTATCAATTTAGAAACAAGTGAAAATCCTAAGGAGGTCATGTGGATAAAATAAATTTCCGTTTTGGCGTGCTGCGTTTCGTGGCTCTTCACTTATCAAGGTTTATGCCAATGCATTTTGCCTGGATTCGGGATTGGCACCTCGATAGACTACTGGATGATCTTGCCGAAATTCGAGATGAAATAAAATGGGAAGTCGGCAAACTCGGCCACCCGAGAGATCAGGATATTTTTCCAGCTATCAAATACACTTTCAGGCCGAGCCCGCTCTCGTCGATCAGTTTTGCCCAATGGTCTTGGGTTGAAACCTTTTTTGAAGGGGAAGGCAGGGAGACAATTTCTCTTCACGAGCAATACAGGGTCAATGTGGTGTGTAGAGGTATTTGTATTTGGACCCAGGACATCCTGCTTCGTCAGGTGGGAGACCGAATGCTGACATGCAATAACGAAGTGAGGCCTAGAATCCGCTCAAAATGTGTCAGCCTCTTTTCTTTGCTGGAGGAAAAACAGCCCAAAAACAACAGCCCCTCGGATTTCTGAGGGGCTGTTTTAGTGTTAGTATAGAAAGATGTTTAAAGAAAAAGTTTTTGCGGTGGTCAAAAAAATTAGAGCTGGAAAGACTCTCACCTATAAAGAGGTAGCGGCAAAAGCCGGTTCTCCCAACGCCTACCGTGCAGTAGGGAATATTTTGAATACCAACTATGATCCTAAAATTCCTTGCCACCGAGTCGTGCGATCGGACGGGAAAACAGGAGGCTATAATAGAGGAAAATCCAAAAAAGAGGCCCTTCTAAAAGCTGAAGCTTTGGTTTTTAGATCGAGGGAGGGTGTATAATAAAAACACTTTAGATGAGCACACTTTTATTTGATATTGGCGGCACACATATGCGGGTGGCCATCTCGTCTCATGACGACAACAAGATTGGCCAATTTAAAAAAACCCATACCCCCAAAAATTTTGATGAGGGGGTGTCACTTTTAAAACAATTAGCTGACGAGACTGTAATAGAAATGGGTCTGGGTACGACGATAGACAAAGTTGTCGGAGGGGTGGCGGGGATTTTTGATAGCCAAGAAAAAAATATGCTTTTCTGCGCACCCAATCTCCCTGGCTGGGCAGGCAAGCCCCTCAGGTCTGAATTGGAAAGGATTTTTGCCGCACCTGTTTATCTAGAAAACGATGCGGCTTTGGCCGGACTGGGCGAAGCTCTTGTCGGAGCCGGTAGAGATTTTCATTCTGTCATGTACATGACGGTTTCGACAGGGGTAGGAGGGGCAAAGATTGTCGGTGGAAAAATTGATGAAAAAGTTTTTGATTTTGAACCCGGGCTGCAGATTGTCAACTTCAATGAAGCAGATAAAAATAAAAAGGTAAATCGCTTAGAGGATTATATTTCTGGACTTGCTGTAGAAAAACGTTTTGGAAAAAAACCTCTTGAGCTCACTGACTTAGAAGACCAAAAAAATTGGGATCAACTGGCCGAATGGCTAGCCTACGGTCTTCACAACAGCATAGTCCACTGGTCTCCTGACGTGGTCGTGCTGGGAGGAGCCATGATTTTAGGCAGCCCTAGCATTTCTTTAGAAAAAGTCGAGCAGAAATTGAAAGCCCTTTTGACTATTTTCCCAAAAATTCCTATCTTGAAAAAAGCCGAGTTGGGAGACCAGAGCGGACTTTATGGGGCTCTAAAGTTTTTGGCCAAAAAATAACCGTTTTTTTATCTAAATTATTTTATTTCTATTTTCGTATTGCTCTTTGGCTTTTTGGTATAGATCGTAAAAATTTTTGAGTGACTCCGCTCCTGGATTTTTGAGTGCCTCAGTGGCCTTTTGCCAGACTTGCCAGCTGTGAAGCCTGTTTGGCTTTGCGACCAGGAGAGCGAGCATATCTTTTTCATTAAAAAGTCCAAACTTGGCAGTAGTCATACCCAGGTCCCACTCAAAATTGTCCACCATGGACCAAAGTAGCACGGCTTTTATAGGGACGCCTGCTTTTTTGGTCTGGATGATCCACTCGACAGTTTTGGCCAGCCAATATGGACGGCGGAGACCTTGAGCCTCAGCAAAACCTATTTCAGTGACGAAGATGTCTTTTTTGGGGTAGAGCTTGTGCATCTTTTTTAAGACAATGGAAATGCCCTGCGGGTAGATTTCACCAAAGCTAGGTTGGTCACCGTAGTCTTTTTTTCCGGGATGTTTTCTAAAAAAAGGAGAGCCAGTCCTAAAATAATAGTTGAGACCTAAAAAATCCGAATGAGTGCCGTCGCGTTCAACTTGCTTGGTGTAATGTTCATTTATTTTTTGGACTACGCCTCCAAACAAGGCTCCAAAACAGGGCCAGGCATAGCCAATGCCTATTTGAGGCTTACGCTCAGCGGGCAATTTTTGGCCAAGTTTTTTTAGCTCATCGTAGGCCAAATCATGGGCCTTAATCATTTTTTTAAATACTTTGCGAGCTGTTAATATTCTAAGTTTTTTAAAAGGGGGAAAGGTCCCATTGATATAACCGAGCAGAGGAGTGACTGTCGGCTCACTCAGGGTCATAAAATATTTTACAAGGCCTCTTTCAATCAACTCATCCTGACGACGTTGGTCATAGCCTTCATTGATGAGAATGGTGCGGATTTTATTTTCATTCCCCAAAAAATCCACTACCTCTTTTAGGTAAAATTCAAAATGCAATAAAACATCGGGGTGCTCCCAAGCTCCTTTCGTAATCCTTTCTTCCCCGTTTTTATTTACTTCAGTTTCAAGTAGAAACCTGGGCATGGTGATATGTTGGAGGGTCAGCAGCGGCTCATGGCCATGAGCCCTGATCAAGGCAAGAGTTTTGACATATTCTGCCATTAGCTCTTCATCGAAAATGCCGGGTTGAGGACAAAGCCTGGCAAAATCAAGAGAAAAACGAAACATATTTTCACCGAGTTCTTGAGAGCGGCGAATATATTTTTCTTTCAGGGGCAGAAAATGCGGCAAGTCTGGCACGTTTTGCTGCTCTTTGATGATAGATTTTTGGCCGGCCAGGTTTTTAGCCAGCTCAAGTTCCCAATCAGAGGTTGGAGGTAAAGGTGAGCCATTTTTAGCATGCATGACAGGCTCTGCCTGAAAGTGGGAAGTAGCACTGCCAATATAGGGAATAGCCTCAGGAAATTCTGCCATAGTTGTCTTTGAGCCTGGTGATATCCTCTTCGTCAAAAGTACCAAAAGAAATTTCTAGGAGCTCTACATCGGTGTTGCCGGCTTCGATGCGGTGTATCGTCTCGGCGGTAATAAAAAATTCTTCGCCAACTTTAGCTTGATGGATTTCATTGCCAATCGTCAAAATAGCCTCACCTTTGAGCACTTTCCAAAATTCATCTCGATGCTTGTGAAATTGAAGGCTGGTAGATTGACCTTTTTCAACCAAGATAATTTTGACTGTGCTGGGCGTGTTTAGGGTATATTGGGTAAAATTTCCCCACGGCTTGATAACAAAACTTTTATTTTTCATACAGAGAAATTATACCTTATAAAAGATTTGCTTGCTTTGCAGATTGGAATTGACAAGAAAACCCGATTTGATATTATGGGTTTACAAGTTGGGGTAACCCATTCAAATCAAAGGCCGCCGGAAGGCGGCCTTTGGTATTTTTGGTCTTTTAAGATGAGCTCACAGTAAACATTTTTTGGAGCAGTCCGGATTTTTCTCTCTTGTGCGGCAGACGTAACGATATTATAACTATCCTATCGAATAGGGAGTATATGGATGGGTTGTATAACAAGCTGTTGTTTATTAGAGCTTTGCAGAGAGAAGAAACTGGCGTTTTGGTCTAATTTCTTGTTTTGTTATACTATTGTGAAATGGACGAATATTTGTCAAATCTAATAGCTCGAATATCTACAGTAGAGGAAAGATTCAAAGAGCCTGGCTTTGACGGTGCTAGAACTGTTATCGACGGGAAATTTAATGTATCAGGTTATGACAGTTCCAAAACCGTCTCTTGGCAAGCATGTAGAGAGGCTGAAAAGATGGCCAATAAAGAGTACGTAGACCCGCTGATCAATTTTATTAACACTGAGAAGGATAAGCAAAAAAGGAGGGCAGCATATTTCGTACTCGGTCAAATTGCAAAAAATTCTAAAGAAACAAAGGCTGTGGTCTATCTTATCGAAAGGCTTGGGATAGAGACCGACAGGTACATTTTGGGGTCATTACTGGACTTGATAAATTGGACTGATAAACCAAAAGAGGTTGACTTAGATAATATAATTAAGCTCATTGGACACAAGAATGCCATCGTCTCGAGTTCAGCGATACGCGCCTTAAGGAATTCGAACAATGAAAAGGTAGAAGATCTGTTGATACACCTCCTCAATACTTCAGAAGACCCATATGTTTTGACATGCGTAAACGCTACCTTGAACAATATGGGTACGCCAAAGGCAATTCCATACATAGAGAAGAATTTGAAAAGCAGAAAGGTTGATTTAAAGATTTCGGCGGAAATGGCAATTGAGCAAATTCAGAAGAGAAGCGGTACAGTGAACTAATTATTTATTAGGCTCTATTACAATCCAGTCATTTTAATTCAGTAAAGACCTTAAAATATAGCTATTTTAATTCTAGAAAAACTATCTAGTGCGGCAGACGTAACGATATTATAACTATCCTGTCGAATAGGGAGTATATGGATGGGCTATACAACAAACTTATGTTTATTAGAGCTTTGCAGAAGGAAGAGTTGGTCGCTAAGACTAGGTGATGTTAGAACCTGTTTTTCGGGGAAATAAAGCTTCGGTATTAACCATTTATGGATGGAGCTTTTGAAAATCTATGACAAACCACTATTTGTTCATGTAGAAATATTCTAAATCATCAAATGTGCTGCTTGCCACCTGTAAACCCGAAGTTGAAGTTGAATAATCAGTATAATATTCAGATATAATTTTACCCTGACTAGGACTTCCAATTATAAGACCGTCAAGCACGATTTTTTTCTCATATGCATCGAATAAGTTTGTCACACTATCCACAAGAGTTACATCAGTATCGGAATCGTTGACGGTATATTCATTATAAATCTCAACGTAACATTTTTTTGTTTGTCTGTTGAAATGATTTGTTGAGCTCATAGACTCAGTTGATGTTTTGTTGAGGTCATAGTAACTTTTATAATATTTTTCAATCACCGACTGCTCTGCGGAGCAATCTTTAATATCTTCGCTCAAATTTTTGTCACTTTCATTTTGGCGAATTAAATTTATATTAGTAATAAAAAAATAGGCAATAATAGCAGACAGTAGCAAAATTATTAATAGTATGAAAAATTTAAACCAGTTTTGTTTTAACCAATACATATATTTTAATTACAGCATAGAATACCGGTGACTAACTATTAATTAATACAAAGCTTATACCTAATTTAGAAAATATCAATTAGCTGGCAGACCCAATTAAGGCTAAGATCGATAATTCCAAGAAATAGTGTGGCAGACGCGATATTATAACCATCCTATCTAATAGGGAGTATATGGATGAGCTATACAATAAATTGTTGTTCATCAGTGCTTTGCAGAAGGAGGAAGAAGTGTTTGTTTTGTATGGATTTAATACCAAATCTTTACACCCCAACCATCAACCCTGTTTCTTGGGCTCCTTGCGAACAATGGCCAGTAGATATTTAAAAACTTATTCGATTGAGGTAAATTTTCAACTGAAACAGGAGATTTAGGCTCCCAAGTGTTTACGAGAGCACTATTTAGTGAAACTGCTATGAGGTCAATTGCTTGTATGAGTACACTGTGCTTATCGTCGGCAAAAAGTAAGGATGGGCTGACATGGTCTTTAATTGCACAAACTTTGTTCCCAAACATGTTTACCTCCTCTTTTTGTACATGATCAAAGAACTTTCCTCTTAATTTGTTTTCTATCGCGTCCACAGTATCAAAAATAACCATCCCCGTAGTGTTTTGCTTCTTTAGGATAATAGCGTACCTCTCTAAAAGGAAGCTCATCGCACCTGAATAGATGTCTTCCAGCGGTAGCTTATAGCTAAGAGATGTATCGCCAAGCACTACACCCATAACATCAGCTTTGTATTTTGTAAGACAATCAAATATCTTACTTGTTATTTCTATTCTTGTGGCCTCATCCAAGTTGGATTTTCTGGCGTCTTTGAGATTGCTCAGGTTATAGTGATTTTTTATCTCTTCAAGCTTTTTGGTGATGTCGATGAGATTCTCAGCATCAATAAGTAGTCCACAGATGCAAAAGAACTTACGACTTGCTGTCGTTGCCTGACGATCTGTTTCATCTACAAACAGTAATTTCATTTAGCATTCTGGGAGTGACAGTAAGTTGTCAGTCCATTGTCGATCAGCGTAGGTTCTCAGGTATTTGTTTCCAAAAGAAGACACAAATACTCCTATGTAAGCTATGTTGTTGTACCTGTCCTTCACGTACGCTTTGCCACCTTGTTTTTCAAGAAAATCGATCATTTCTCTCATTGAACTTTTGCCAGCTGCACGTGTCTCTTCGTTCACCCATCCAAATGAAGTTATTGCCTCATGTGGATTTGAATGATTACCCCCGTCTTTAGTTATGCATGTGATTCTTACAGCCATGATGAGTAGGTTTAACGTTAATAATGAGTAGATATTACCAGAATGGGTAGATATCGCAAGTTTTGTGGGTAGGTATTACATATTTATAAAAACTAGGCTATAATGGACGTAATGGATGAAAAGCTTATATCTATAGGGGAAGCGGCAGAAATATTAAAAGTTTCGGTTAATACGCTGCGTCGTTGGGATGAAAGCGGTAAATTAAGAGCTGTTCGAAAGTCTCCAGATGGTAACAGGTTTTATAGGGAAATAGATTTAACCTTTTTTCCAAACACTCTGTATGAGATTGCTTTTAAGTGGGCTTCAAGTTCAACAGGAAATGTCTCGGGTATTCCTCCACGTATATATTCAGAAAATAGTGCCGTTTTCCAAACACGTCTAGGTAAATTTCAAACGGAGCTCCAAGAAACCCCTGGACTCGAGGAAATTTTTCCTTTAGTGGTTTCAATTTGCGGGGAGATTGGAGGAAACTCCTTCGATCACAACATAGGCCAATGGCCTGATGTTTCGGGTATTTTATTTCTCTATGACATACCAAACAAGGAAGTGATTCTTGCGGATAGAGGACAAGGAATCCTTACAACTCTTAAGAAAGCAGTCCTTAATCTTGTGTCACACGAAGAAGCGATATCTATTGCCTTCACAGAGATAATATCTGGTAGAACAAAAGAATCTCGTGGAAACGGTTTGAAATATGTAAGAAGCGTAGTGGCTGCTAATCCGATAAGTTTAAGATTTCAGTCAGGTGCTGCTCAACTGGAGATAAAACACAATTCCTCGGACCTAAATATTACAAACGCAATTCAGTACGTTAGAGGGTGTATCGCCTTTATCAAATTTTAAATTTAATTATAATCAATAGGATGCAAATTCAACTTGTAAAATTCGGGACAACATTGGTTTTTCGTGAGAGAGGAAGGGAAGCTTTCAAAGCCTACGAAAACAGAATCCATATTAACGATGAAGATAATATCGTTGTTGATTTTTCAGGTGTGATAACTTTCTCGCCGTCTTGGGGAGATGAATTTCTGACACCCTTACACAATAAATTTGGTAAGAAATTAATATTGAAAAATACTGAAAACTCCTCAGTTAAGGCAAGCTTGAACATTTTAAGCAAAACACACTCAATTGAGTTTCAGATAGAAAATTAATTGGTATTCTTTCGCTGTCGCTAATCAATTAATATTCAAATAAATTAAGCGGAAATCTCTACTTCAAAAAGTCCCACTTTCCCTTGTAATCTTCGGCTAATGGCATATCAAGCTTGTATTCACCGCCTTTTTTACCAAGCATGAACGACCTCATTTTAGAATCACTTCGAGTATCCTTTCCGCTCAACCAGTACTTATGTGACTCCTGAATGAACTTAGCTACAACCGCACTAGGAACGATATAGAAGTCAAAGGAATGAGTATTTTGCAGAATACTGACAAAGCAGTAGAAAAGCGTCGGATCATTAATAGCTTCGTGTTTATCTCCCATTCTCCAATGAGCTTCTACGGATGGAGTTATAATAAAATCTCATACGGGTCCATTATTCACTGCACTTTTGGAGTTTGAACAGGCTTACTATAACATCGCTAGTACCAGAAAAACCAACGAAATAAAGGGTATTTCGGATAGTATAATAAGTGATAGTTTGTGCCCCACATGGGAATCGAACTTTTTGAAATCAAGCCCTGCAACGCTTTGCTGGGAATTTCTTATATTCTGAAATAAGGCCTCCGCATAGGGCATCAATATATTCGTTTCCAGCGTTTGAAGGCTTTTATATCCGATGGATTCAGATCAAACCATTCGCCGTTCATTCTCTTTGTTTCAAATCGTTTGTGCCAATATGCTTCGATACCGCTCGGATCATCTGTTTTTATCTCGTGTATCAAATCCAAATTTTCAGGCAACTGAATTCTTAATTCATGCCCACGCCGAACAGTATCATTTGATTTCCCAATCTTGTAATACTTACCATGTTTGAAAAGGTAGACTGCTCCCGCGGCATGATTATCGTCAACTTCGTTGGCTTCACTACTCTTAGAATTTTTAGTAACAGTTACACATATTTCAAGAATATCTTCGTAACCCACTTTGTCTTTACAATACCCGATTATTTTTGAGGCTATTTGTTCCTGCCCCCCAAGACGTTTCAAGGCTCCGCCGGCAGATGGAAATTCTCGATTATTATTTTTTTCTATGATGAACTCTCTGACTGTTGGAAACTTTCCCAACTTACGGATCAATTTAATTATTTGTTCGAATATAAATACATCGTCGTAAGCTCCTTGGCGTTGGTTGGGAGAAAAACCCGCTTCTTTCTGAGCATCTCCAATTCTTGCCCAATATTTACCCCACTCGTGCGGTTTTATGCCAGTCTCTTTCTCAAATCTGCTGGTGCCCAGAAGTATCCCGCCATTCTCTTTTGCGGTTCGTTTTATCTCCTCTAAAATTTTCTCTTTAGTAATCACGTTAGCTAAAATCTACCATAAAATCGGGGTTTTATTAAGTCCGACGCTTTGCGAAATTTATTAGGCTATGCCTCAGCTTTGAAACTATCTCTCCACTAGAAACAAACGAAAAATAGACTACAGGAGTTTTTTATTCGCCTCCGAAACACTCGGACTTTCAGTTATACCTGCGATAATCTTTGCGATGACCTCGTCAGACATTTTTGGATAATTCATCGAACCAGTGTCCTCGATCCTTCTTATAAGATCAGTCATGGATATTTCAAATACTTCATTGCAGTTAAAAACGCTATCCATGGAAAATACTCCGTATTCACGAGACGAGACTGATATAATGGTCTTTTCGCTTATCCCCGCTTTTTTAACAAACTCTAGTTTCTTTGCTGCTTGGGTGGTAGAAGTAACAAGGATAAGAAGTGTGTCTGCTTTCGGATTTTTGTTCATCACTACGAAATAGCGATTCTTTGATTGTCTCTTTGGATCGTTATGATCTACGAAAAAATTGAATACCGATCCTTGCTCGATGCATAGCGGTACACGAACCTTAATCGGAATATCCATTGCATTTTAGTAATTAACGAGCAAAGAATTCCGCAACCTCTTTTATTTCATCAAAAGTCTCTTTTGCTAAAGTAAGATCAGCTTTATTTTCCGCAAACAACGGATCGTTCTTTTCAGTGCTTAGAAAGAAATCACCATAATCCATCTGTGCTCGCTTCTTTCCCGCCTTAAGATCACGCTCATGCTTCAACCACTCGGGGTATTGGTGAGTTATATCTCGTAGCTCAAACTGGTCTTTGTCTGAAAATTGACCATACACAGCCTCAAGACATTCAAGGTCTGTTTTTGAAAAGACATCAAAATCAACAGCTTTGACTGAAGCGACATAGTGTTTCTTGTCGTCAGCGGGTTGTATATACTTCTTCGCATACGACAAAGCATCTTCCGACATATTCGAAAGCTCTGCCGCTCTCTTAACTCGAGAGCCGACCGGACCCATTTTCATTGCCCAATACATATCCCCGATAACTGGACGACCGTATTTGCGAATATGAAGACGATCAGCAAGATAGATGAGCTTAATAGCCTTCATCTTGTTTATCTTTCCGTCTTTCTTTCGGGCGAGAAAATTCAGGGCCTGGGTCGCTTTTTTGTAGCTTGTTTCAGGCGAAGTAATCATATTTGTATACTATCAATTTTTGAGACGTTTTTCAATCCATCATCTTACGATCTTACGGAGAATTATGAGGCCTCCGCGTCTGCCTTGTTTGTGCCCTCGTTAGGAATCGAACCTAAATTTTGAGTTCCGCAAACTCATGTCCTATCCATTGAACGACGAGGACTAACTTTTTGCGCTTGGATTTTATGGCGCCCAATCAAAATAACACAAAGACGGCCAAAATCAAAATGCTTTAGAAACCAAGATATTCCATCAATTTTTGCGAAAGGGGCTCGATGTGCTCTTCTTCTTTTAGGTAAAGATCGAGAACATCATGAATGTCTTGAGGGTCTACTTCATCTAAAGGAATAACAATCAGAGGCATGATACGCTTTTTGGATTTGACTAAAATCTTTGAAGGAAAACCGAGGTGGTCGTTGTGTTCCACCCAAAAAGATTCGAGGGTCGCAAAAGGGTAGAGGTTTTTTTCTACGTAAAGACCTCGCTCGTCAATTTTAAAATTGACGAGATGAGGCTCGCGAGCGGCAAAGAGAGTGAGAGCAGCCGCTCCGACAAGGATAAGGATGGCAAATAGAATATTGCCAAAAATAATCGTGATGACAGCGGCAGAAATAGTAATAATGCCAACGGCCCAAAACCAGTCGGCAGTCTTTTTTTGATAGACATACTCGTGAGCGCTCCAGGTGAAGGTGGGATGGGTGGCCATATGGAAATATTATATCACGGACAAAATGCGTGAGGTAGTGCAGTTGTTAAAAAATAGGGATAACTATTTACTAGGCTCAGCTGAAGATGATTTTATATTGTGTCCCGTGATAAACCAGTTTGAAGGCGTTTCAATTTTTCTTCCTTGAGCATCGAAGACAGGGGTTTCCAAAACTTTTCTTGAGTTTTGACTGAGATCTCTAAAGCCTTCTTCGGTCTTGCTCACAAATCCTTTAAAAATAATATAACGAGGAGGATCTGTGTCTATGCCATTATAGATATCGGCAAGTTGAATTTCGGTTTCTTCGGCCTTTGAAGCCATTGAAGCAAGGTTTCTAAGGAGGGTGTTGTGGTCTATACGCCCCTCACCATAAAAGGATTCTTTTTTAAGGGCGTCAATCAAGACATAAAAGGCTCGAAAGGCTCTCTGTAGAACTGCAGCGCCGTTTATTGTTTCGGGCATATAAATGAAGACATGTTCTTCATCCATAGGGACTCCAAAAGCCTCGCATACATCTTTTCTTACCTTTTCAAATTCGATAATTTCTTTTCGGGCATCTATATTTTTTTTGGTATGAACCTCCTTGGACATGGCCTGGTCCCTTTCTAGATCAACTACACGGACACGTTCTTCAGTGTCGTTGATGATGCTAAGAATTTTTTCCCGATAGTTTGGCTGAATTTCGGTATTTTGAGTTTCTAAGTGAAATTCTTTTGTCATGTGGGTAGTATAGCTTAGGTGGGGAATTTGGTCACGGGGGATTCGGTCACGAGTTTCCTCGCTGCAGCTCGGAACTCGCGACCCAGGCTCAGCATTTTTTCTACTGAAAAAATGCTTCCGCCTTTCTCATCACCTCCCGTCTCAACGCATCAGGCAAAAGAAAACCGCCCTATGGGCGGGTATCTTTTGCCTGTGCGGAGAGGGAGGGATTCGAACCCTCGAGAGC
>JAQTMP010000018.1 GCA_028714275.1 Candidatus Paceibacterota bacterium | reverse complement strand
GTATTCCTAACTTCCTTGCTGCTCTTGTACAACTTCCGTTACATCCTTTTAATGTTTGCAGTATCTTTCGTATTGAATGTCTCATTCCCCAATTCTACTAAAGTCGCATATGTGGTGTCAGATTAAGGGCCTATTCGCTTTTATTTTGCCACCGCTACTGCCTCATCAAAAGCAATAGAAAGCAATTTGGAAGCTCCCTCTTTACCCATAGTCACTCCAAAAATACTGCCCGCACGCGACATGGTCTCGCGATTGTGGGTAATCAGGATGAGCTGAGAATATTTGGCTAGGTTTTCGATCATATCTCCATATTTGCGAGAGTTGGCTTCATCAAGCGCGGCATCTGTTTCATCCAAAATAATAAAAGGCGGAGGGTTGACCTGAGAAATAGCAAAGAGCAGAGCGATAGAAGTGAGAGCGCGTTCTCCTCCTGAAAGCATCACTAGTCCTTTGATTTTTTTGCGGGGCAACGAGACCTCAATGTCGACACCTTCTTCGGTTTCTTCCTCTTCTTCTGAATTTGAAATATTTTCCAACAAATCTTCGTCTTCGCCTGAGAGGTCGGGGTTGTCAGGATCATCCTGGTCCTCAGATCCGATGGCGCGCGAGTTCCGGCGAGCGCGCTTCTTTTCTTTGACCACTGACAAGGAGGCGTGCCCACCGCCAAACATCAAATTGAAAAAATTATTAAACTGATCATTTATTTTTGCCACTCCCGTCCGAAATTCTGTATCCAATTTTTCGACCAATTCTTTGATCAAATCTTCAAGCGAGCTGGCGGAGTGAATAAGGTCACCAAGCTCACGGGTCAAAAAGGCGTCTCGCTCTTCAGCCTCTGTATATTCCTTCATCACCTCGTCTGTGCTCCCTACGCCCGCCTCTTCAAGACGAATTTTAATCTTCTCCAACGCTCGACGTCTCTCTACCTGCAATCCCCTTTCTTCATTAAAAATAACTTCTGTCTGATTTTGATCTGACAAATCAACTCTTTCATAGTTTATCGCTTCCCTGCCAGCTAGCATGACGGTTTCTTCCAGTTCACGTTTAAAATCCTCCTCTTCTACCTTTACTTTTTCTTCACGCGACTTGAGAGTTTGCACGATAGCGTAAAGCTCACTTTGTCTCCCCATTATTTTTAAAATCGCCTTCTCGGCCTCGACATTTTTGTCTTTTCCACGTTCAATTTCTTGCTTGATGACTTCGTAGTTTTTAGCCGCCGCCTGCTCTTCATTTTTTATTGAGACTATCTTGGCTTCTATTTCACCCCGCTCCTGATTCAGCTTTTCCAAATCGCTTTCAAATTCTTGATCCTCAGCTGAAACAACATCCTGTTCACGGTGATGGGTAATAAAGTCCGTGACGAGTTGGCGTACCCGTGCCACCAAACCGCGCAAAGTCCCAGCATCCTGCCCCTCCCCGATGCCCTTCTCGATTTCAGCCAGCTTTTCCGACACATCCTCAGACAAATTTTCTACTTCTCTCAAATAGACAGTCCGGTTGCTCTCCCGCGCCCTGTCATCGTTGCGCTTGGCAATAGATCTTTTTAGATAGGAAATTTCTCCTTCGATCCGACCAAGCTCTCGGGTTGCTTCATCTTTAGCCCCACGGACTTTTTGAATTTGCTGTTCAAGGACAATAAGCTCCGGACTGCGCGAACCCTGAGTCGAAGCCGCCGTCTCAGCGATAGTTTTTTTCAAAATCTCAAGCTCCTTGGCAAGCTCGGCCAGCTCACGATGTGGAGCCTCCTTTTCATCAGCAATGACCCCTTTTTCTCGGGTAATATAGGCATCCTCACGCCGCAAATATTCCTTGGACAAAGTGACTAGCTCAAGCTTGAGCGCCAGAGCCCGTTCGATTTTTTCTACCTGCTTTTTTAAAAATTTAATATGCGGAGCGAGCTCGCGACGCAGGGACTCGACGTCTTTAATATTTTCGCGAGTTTTCTCAAGCTTTCGGAGGCTTTCTTCTTTTTTATATTGATAAAGCTTTAGACCAAGAGCGTCTTCTATCATGATGCGTCGATCCCGGATCGACGCATTGAGCATTTTGTCCGCCTCTCCTTGAGAAATAATATGGTGTCCCGAAGCCCCAATATGGGCACCGGCCAAAAGCTCGATAATATCTTTGAGACGCACCGCACTGCCATTGATCAAATATTCATTGACCCCGTCTCGATGCACCACGCGTTCGATGACGACTTCATCAAAATCAATGTTGAGCATGCGCTTGGTATTGTCAAAAGTGACTTTCACTCCCGCACGATTGGCCCGCCCACCTTCGCCTGCTCCGTTAAAAATAAGATCCTCGCCCTTTTTTCCTCGCAAGGATTTGATGGACTGCTCACCTAGGACAAAACGAAAAGCCTCGGCTATATTGGATTTACCTGAGCCATTGGGTCCGACAATGGCAGAAATAGGTGAAGTAAAACGCAGAGCGTCTTTTTTGGCAAACGATTTGAAACCCGAGATTTCGAGGGAGGTTAGATACATGTCGGTAGTATCGTTAAATATTAGCAGATTTTTAGTTATTTTTCATCCCTTTTCTATTTGAAATATGTATGTTATCTTGGTGAAAGAAAAAATTGCTTACACCTATGAGCCAAGAAATTGAAACTGTAAAGAAAGGCTGGCGGCATCCAATCCTACAAGGAAACACAGTGGAACTAAGTGAAAAGGCCATGAAGGATAGCTACTTCCAAGCATTGACCAGACTGGCAAAAAGGGATCATTTTCAAGTGCTTTCCACCGGTCGCTGTCTCTGCGGACAAAGCACTGTGGATGTGGAACTTGATATCCCCCACCCAAAGGGCATCCGCACCTGGATGTGTGGGAGCTTGTTCCGTGTCATTGCCGCTTGATTGAAATCTCCTTTTATTAAAAACCTTGCAACGTGTGTTCTTGTTGCAGGGTTTTTTTGTAAATTTTTTTATTTTATTGCTCTCAGTCGCGCCTTTCTCATACTCTCATAACAAAGCACCCCACTAGCTCTATCTGTGCCCATATTTCCAAGCATTCTAAACCCACCTTCACCAAAGGTTTTTTCTACTAATCTAGCAATTGGTAGTAACCTCCCAGTAAAATGAGCTTTAAGAAACTCTTTAAAAACTTGTTCAGCATTTTCATACTCCTCTGGAAATTCCTTTTGAATTTCTTCGCAAATAAAACTCAAAACTTTGCGTTGCATCCTATAAACAACCGCTTCATAGTCATCGCCTTTTTGATTGACCCAGACGATATCATCAATCGGAACTTTTCTTTCTTTTGATATTTTTTCTTTTAATTCTTTAGCTTCGGCAGAATTTAATCTGTCTTTTTCTTCCTTAAGGATTGGCAGGTCCATCATATGTGAAAATGATTTTTTTTCTTGTTCAGATACGATTGCCTCATGCAAACCACTAAAATGCTCATGATACTCTCTATTTAAACCTTTTTTCTGGGCTGGAAAAACAGTAACACCCTCTCTAAAAGGGGTCTGTTTTATTTTTTCACCTAACTTTTCTACTTCAAAAGTGAGATGCCCTTTTAAATGAAGGGTTTCGTGCAGGATGGATGATCCAAAATGAACGGGGTTGCTACGTAAATTAAAGGCATTAATTGCTATTATTTGTTTTCCAAAATTGGTAAATGCAATACCCTGACCCTCCTCACTAATTTTTTTATATACCTCCGGAGGAACAATGTGATAATTATCTAAAGGAATATCATAGACCTCTAAACCACAGGCTTCTCTCAATCTACTTGTTTCATCATTAGCAAACTCTATCAGTTTTACCTCTGTTTCTGTTTTTGGATATTCCAATTTTTCTAATTCTTTTCTCCCATGCTCAGGCAAGGTTGCAATATGATCTACAAGATGTGACTCGATTTCGGTCCTGGTTTTTTGTTTTTCTTCCTCTGAAGCCCCTCCGACAATACGAAACCCTGGTATTTTTTCCATCTCTAAATAGTACCATATTTTAAAAAACTGGACTTCTCTACCACGCCATCTTCTTGAGTGCTTTTTGAGCGGCATCTTGCTCGGCTTCTTGTTTAGATTTTCCTAGACCCTCTACGATTTTTTCATTATTGACAAAAACCCCGACGGTAAACTGCTTGTTGTGATCGGGGCCAGTTTCGCGAATAGTTTTGTAGGCTGGGGTGGCTCCCATTTTTTCCTGGGCTTGTTCCTGGAAAAAACTCTTAGCATCGACAAAGAGACGCTTCTCAACAATGTCGTCAATCAAATCAAAAAGTTGGCGTCCGATAAAGTCGCGCGCGGCATCGTAGCCCTGATCCAAATAGACCGCCCCGATCAAGGCCTCAAACGTATTGGCAAGGATGTACAGCCGCGCGCGCCCCGTATCTTTGGCTTCTCCTTTTGAAAGAAGCAAAAAATCGTTCATTCTAATTTTTTCGGCGGCAGCCGCCAAAGTATTGGCATTCACTAAAGCCGAACGAAAAGCGGTCAGTTCACCTTCCGGCTTGGTTGGATATTTTTTGAAAAGATAATCAGTCACCACTAGCTCAAGCACGGCGTCCCCCAAAAATTCCAAGCGTTCATTGTGCTCCAGCTTTAAGTTTTTATTTTCATTTAAATAAGAACGATGAATAAAGGCCTGCTTGAGCAGTCCCTCATCTTTAAAGGTTGTCCCTATATTTTTTTGAAAGGCTTTGAATTCCATAGCTATTTAATCAGTAAATTGGGCCTATTTTGCGGGTTTTTTGGCGAGAAGGATATTGATGGCCTTCGTCACTATCGGCAGAATATCATTATAAAAATTAAGGTCAAGGATCTCCTGGAGATTGAACCATTTGGCATCATCGAGGCCCCCAGACGATTCGAGTTTGAGTTCGACGTATTTTGCCTCTCCCAAAAAGTAGGTGACCTGTTTGCGAAGCTTGCCTTTTTCTGGATGAGTGGCTATGTATTCGTTTTTGGCCAATTCATCTTGCAAAACAATATCCAGACCGATCTCTTCTTTGATTTCTCGCATTGTTCCAGTCTTAACATCTTCACCCACCTCGAGTCTACCTTTTGAAAGGGTCCAGTGCCCAAAGACATCATGCACCAAAGCTAAATAAATCATCTCTCCATCGCGGGCATAGACCACCGCCCCTCCGAGTACTTCAATAGGCATCTCTTCGTACGGTATATCTTTGCGAAATTTTTTCTTGGTCGAGACTTCATCTTTACCCGGCTCGCCCATTTCTTTGTAGACGGCACCGAGCACGCCGTTGACAAATTTTCCAGAAGTCTCGCCGCCGAAAGTTTTGGCGAGTTCGATAGCCTCGTTGATGGCCACTTTGGCTGGCACCTCCTTTTTATCCGCGAAAAGCAGCTCGTAGAGACCAATACGTAAAATATTTCTGTCGGCTACCGCAATCTTGTCGAGCGGCCATTCGGGCGCTGCTTTTTCTATGATGGTGTCGAGCTCTGGACGCTTTTTGATGATGTTGTCCACCAAGCTTTTCATAAATGAAAAATCTCCCATACCGGGAGCGAACTCGTTTGCATTACGCGTAAAAATTTCTTCGATGGCAGAGTCCTCCAAACCACAAAAATCCCACTCAAAGAGTGATTGGAGAGCGATTGATCGTGAAAGGTGCCTATTTGCCATTTTTTAAAAAAGAACGAAAACCAAACCTGACTATACCCTACTCATCTGCATCACTTACATTATCTCCTATCTTTCCTTTACTGTCTATCTTGCCTCTGCTGCCAAGGCCTTCTTCTTGTCGGCTTTTTTCTGAGCTTTGGCCACTACGTCGAGAATAACCTTGCCTTTGTAAGTACCGCACTGCATGCACATAATATGCTTTTGACGAGGCTGGCCGCATTTTTCACAGAGGATGACTCCAGCGCCTTTGATGGCGTGGTGTGACCGGCGGCTGCCAGTCTGACCTCTATTGTGACGCATATGATTTACCATAGGGCTACAATTTAGCACGACATAGTGGAAAAGGCAAATGAAAAAGCCCGGCGGGAGGATTGGAACCTCCCGACGGACTTTACAGACTTTCTTGTCTTTTCACAGATCCGGATTGTCTGTGTGAAACTCCGGATTGGTGCGGCTCAGGTGGAGAGTCGCCATGTTGAATGCCTGGCGATGGTTTCTGAATACCATCGCCGCGAACTGTTTGATCGGGATCCACTTGGCCAAAATGTGCACCATGTCCCGATCTTCAAACTCGCGCTCGAGGAAGGATCCCTCGTACCCTTCAATCAAGAAGAAGTACTTGATATGGTCCCGCTGATCGACCTTCCTCGATGGGAGAAATTCCTCGTACACCATGGTAAATTTTGTGGGCTTGATTTTACCCTCCTCCTCGGATTCCCGAAGAAGGGTCTGCTCTTTGTTCTCCCACAAAGCTTCACGGTTTGTCCCCCCGAAGAATTTCACTTCACAAATCTGATCGCGCTTGTTGAAGCGGAGATCGATGACCGAGGCCACCGCCCACCCGATGTCGGGGCGCTTTTCGATGAGGATCGAGAAGCAGGCGTGGTCTTTGTCGGACCGGGACGCTGTCGTCGGTGTCGATGAGGACGTGTGAGCAATGTCTTGCCCAACCACGTCCACTGGCTGTTGAGATACCCCGGCGACCTGCGTCGCCTGAGCAGCTTTTTTTGCCGCGTATTTGCTCAAGTGAGCACCGCTGGCTGTTTTCTTAGCCATAAATGAAACCCTCCTTTCAAGGGAGCGACACCTTCGGTCGCTTTTTTAATTGTTTTCAAAGGCCCGCACTCCAAATGGAGTGCGAATAAAGCCTTTACTGATCTGAGACAATAATATCACATACCTATATAAAAGTCAAACGATGGATTGGAGTCTTTCCGTGCTTATTTAGAGCCATATAATGAGCCTTGGTGCCATAGCCCTTATGCTTTTCGAAGCCATATTTCGGATATTTTTTGGCTAACAATTGCATCTTTTTGTCTCGGTTTACCTTGGCCAAGACCGAAGCCAGCGAAATAATAGGCTGACTGTCATCTCCGCGAATGATGGTTTTTTGATTTTTAAAATGGGTGGGAGCTTTGAGTCCCCCATCGAGCAATATTTTTAATTTATTTTTTGTTTTAAATTCTAGGTTCAATTTTCCTAAAACTTTTTCTAAAGAATTTTTGAGAGCATGCCTGATAGACGGAACAATGCCTATTTTATCGATGGTCTGAGCCGACACATGTGAAATATAAAAATAAACTTCTAGCTTTTTGGCCACACTTACTATATTTTCCCTATCACTAGCCTTCATTTTTTTACTGTCCCGCAAACCTAGCTCGCGCAAGACCGAAAAATCAAAACCGGCCTGCACTGCCACCGCACAGACCGTGACTGGACCTGCCAAGGGCCCGCGGCCCACTTCATCTATACCAATCAAAAACTCCTGAGAAAGCTTCGCAGCTTTTTTCACGATTTTTTTAGCCCTTTTTTGTTTTGGCTTCATCCCCTGTATAATAGCCTTATGTCGAAATTCGTCCATCTCCATACTCACAGTCACTACAGTCTACTCAATGCTTTGCCGAAAATCCCTGACCTGGTCAAACAAGCCAAAAAAGATGGTATGCATGCTCTAGCTTTGACTGACAACGGCAACCTCTACGGTGCCATCGAGTTTTATAAAGAGTGCCAGAAAAAAGAAATCAAGCCGATCATCGGCGTGGATTTTTACACCGCGGCCCGGACGCGCCACGACAAAGAAGGCCGTATAGACAGCCATCGTCATCGTCTCGTCTTGCTGGCTAAAAATGTCACAGGCTACAAAAATCTTATTAAGCTGGTGACTGCTTCCAACCTTGAAGGTTTCTACTACAGACCCCGTATCGACCAAGAGCTTATCGAAAAATATCATGAAGGGTTGATCTGCATCTCCCCTTCTTTCAGCGGAGATATTGCCAAGGCGGTGGCTGGTCAAGATCTCGGCAAAGCGCGAGAGCTTATTTTGGGGTACAAAAAAATCTTTGCCGGTTCCACAAATGACGATTCCGATTTTTACCTCGAAATCACCCACCATCCCGAAATTCAAGGGCACCAAGAAAATATGCAAAAAATCATTTCGCTAGCGCGCGAGACTGAGACCCAGCTCGTGGCTGCTCATGATGTTTATTACATCGACCCAGAAGATCGCAAAGCTCGCGACACTATGGTCTCGATCCAAAACGAGTTTGGCGGTGGTGCGGGGCGTGGAGGCTTCGGTGATGACGAAGCAGATTTTTCTTTTATCGACCAGCCCACTGCTGAAAAGTATTTTTCAGACATCCCTGATGCTCTTGATAACTGCCAAAAAATTGTCGCCAAGTGTGATCTAAAACTCGTGCTCGGCAAATGGCTTTTTCCAAAATTTGAATTGCCTGAGGGCCAAAATGCTGACGACGTCCTCCGCGGTATTGTATTTGAAGGCATCATAAAACGCGGTATTGAGCACACCAAAGAGGTGACCGATCGCGTCGAATACGAGCTTGGCATTATTAAAGATAAAGGGTATGCACCGTATTTTCTGGTGGTGGCCGACTTGCTCCGTTACGCTCATGAACATGGCATCCTTACCAATATTCGAGGTTCGGTGGCTGGTTCGATGGTCACTTATCTGGCCTATATCACCAATATCAACCCGATTGAATTTATGCTTCCTTTTGAGCGCTTCCTCAATCCTCTCCGTCCATCCGCTCCCGACATCGACATGGATTTTGCCGACGACAGACGGGATGAAATGATTGAATACGCTCGCCAAAAATACGGTAAAGATAAAGTCGCCCAAATCGGAACTTTTGGTACCATGATGGCTCGTGGGTCAGTGCGCGATGTTACTCGTGCGCTTGGTTACCCCTATGCTCTCGGCGATCGTCTCTCCAAAATGATACCGATGGGTTCACAAGGCTTTCCCATGACCCTCGACAAAGCCCTTGAGATCACGCCCGAGCTGCAGAAAGCTTATGACAATGAAAAAGAAGCTCGCGAAATCATTGATATGGCCAAAAAAATTGAGGGCTGTGCTCGTCATATTTCGGTCCATGCCGCTGGGGTGGTGATTTCTCCCGTGCCTCTCAGCAACCTCGTGCCGCTGCAATACGACACTAAAGGCGAAGAAAAGATTATCACTCAATATGACATGTATTCTGTGGATGAAAACAACGTCGGCCTTTTGAAATTCGATTTTCTCGGAATTAAAAACCTTTCCATTCTCGCTGAAGCCGTCTCTCTGGTCAAAAAAATCGAAGGGATCGATGTGGACCTCGAACATATTCCTTTGGATGATAAAAAAACTTTTGAAATGCTAGCGCGCGGAGAGACTGAAGGCGTCTTTCAGCTCAACGGCTCGGGTATGACCAAGGCTTTGACAGATCTCAAGCCAACCACTATTCACGACATCAACGTGATGGTCGCTCTCTATCGTCCAGGACCGATGGATACTATCCAAGAATATATTGCGCGCAAACACGGCGAAAAACGCACCACTTACTACCACCCAAAAATGAAAAAGTTTCTGGAGCGGACTTTCGGCCTGCTCGTTTATCAGGATGATTTGCTGTACACCGCGCTCGAGCTCGCAGGCTACAATTGGGAAACGGTGGATAAATTCCGCAAGGCCGTAGGTAAAAAAATCCCCGAAGAAATGGCTAAGCAGCACGAGATTTTCGTCAAAGGCTGTATCGAGCACAGCGCCATGACACCGAAAGCAGCCGAGGCTATTTGGAAACTTTTCGAGCCCTTTCAGGGCTATGGTTTCAACAAAGCTCACGCCGCCAGCTACGGCCTAGTGTCGTATCAGACCGCTTATATGAAAGCCCACTTCCCCGCTGTCTATATGGCCGCAGTGCTGACTGCCGACGCTGGGGATGTCGAAAAAATCGGCACTTTTATCGCCGAATGTAAACGGATGAAAATACCCGTGCTGCCTCCAGACATCAATGAAAGTTTTAGCGACTTCACGGTCGTCAAAGACGCCAGTGACATCAATGACACCGAAAAAATGGCCCAAGAAAAAACCGCCGGCGAAAAAATCCGTTTCGGACTTTTAACAATCAAAAATTTTGGGGAAGGCATAGGCAAAACAATTATCGAAGTACGCAAGCGGGGCGGGCCTTTTATTTCACTTGAGGATTTTCTCAATCGCATCAAAGATAGAAATCTCAATAAAAAATCTCTTGAAGCCTTGATCAAGGCCGGCGCTATGGATGCTTTCGGTGACCGCGGCGTGATGCTTGGCAATATCGAAGACTTGCTCGAATACAATAAAGAAACCCACCGCACGCCGGCCAACCAGGATTCCCTTTTTGCAAGTGCGGGCCTGCATGAGAGTCTTCCTTCACTCCGTTTGAAAGAAGCTCCCAACGCCACTCCTGCAGAAAAGCTCGTCTGGGAAAAAGAGCTGCTCGGTCTTTATATTTCCGGCCACCCCCTCGACAAATACCGCGCAGTTTTTGAAAAACCGGATACCAACGTCACCACTATTGCTAAAATCAAAGGCGAAACACTTGGGGGTATTGGTCCAGGGCTCAGTGATGGCAAAATCGTAGTGGTCGGAGGGATTATCGAGGAAGCTCGTGAAATCCTGACCAAAAAAGATCAGTCGCGCATGATGTTTCTCAAAATTTCAGATTTTACCGGCACTATGGAAGTCGTAGTCTTTCCGCGTACCTATGCCGAGTTTCGAAATGCTTTTGTCACGGAAAAATGCGTGGCCCTCAAGGCCAAAGTCTCCGAACGCAACGGCGAAAAAAGCCTAGCGGTGGAGAGCGTCAAGGTGTTGGAGTAAATCATAGGAAAAGACATGCCGCAAGGTCCTGTGAAATACAAAAATATCAAGATATGCTATGATTTAAGCCATGAAAAATAATACTGAGAAAAGCGAAAACGAACTCCCCGCCCTCCGCCATTCTTTAGCCCACCTTTTGGCGGCAGCGGTGCTTGATTTATATCCGGACACAAAAAATACCATTGGCCCGGCGGTGGACAATGGTTTTTATTATGATTTCGAATTTGCTCCCACAGTTTCCATCTCAGACAAGGATCTAAAGGAAATCGAAAAGAAAATGAAGAAAATTCTCAACGGCTGGTCAACTTTTGATGAAAAAGAAGTGGCCGCAGAAGAAGCTCGAGCCATTTTTAAAAATAATCCCTACAAACTTGAACTTATAGATGAGATTATAGGTAAGGGTGAAAAAATCACCCTCTACACCTCTGGGGCTGGTGCAACCTCCTTTACCGACCTTTGTCGCGGTGGCCATATCGAAAATGCCAAAGAGATAAACACTGACGCCTTCGAGCTTTCTCGCATAGCCGGGGCCTACTGGCGCGGCGATGAAAAAAACAAAATGCTCACGCGCATTTACGGCTTAGCTTTTGAAACACCCGAAGAGCTCACTGCCTATAAACACCAGCAAGAAGAAGCCAAAAAAAGAGACCACCGCAAGCTTGGCAAAGAGCTCAAGCTTTTTACCGTTTCGGACCTCATCGGTTCTGGCCTGCCCCTCATGCAACCAAAAGGCATGATCATTCGCAAAGAAATTGAAGATTATCTTTGGGACCTCCACAAAGACAAAGGCTATAGCCGAGTCTGGACACCCCACATTGCCAAAGAAGCTCTTTACGTCACCTCTGGACATGCGGCTAAATTCGGCGACGAGCTTTTCCGCGTGCAAGGCAAGGAAGAAAAATTTATCATGAAGCCCATGAACTGCCCTCACCATATGCAGATTTTTGCTGACAATCAATTTTCCTACCGGGACATGCCAGTAAGATATTTTGAACCGGCCACCGTCTATCGTGATGAAAAATCCGGTCAGCTCGGCGGACTCACCCGGGTGCGCGCCATCACTCAGGATGACGGTCACCTTTTCTGTCGATCTACTCAAATCGCAGGCGAAGCTAAAACAATTATTGAGATAATCAAACAATTTTACACCACCATGGGGATGATGGATGGTTATTGGGTCCGCCTTTCACTCCGCGGCGATGACAAAACTCAATACCTTGGGTCAGATGGGGTCTGGAATATTGCCGAGAAAGCCCTTGCCGATGTCTGTGAAGCTGAAAAGCTCCCATACAAACCAGCCAAAGGTGAGGCCGCTTTTTATGGACCAAAACTCGACTTTATGTTTAAGGACGCCATCGGGCGCGAATGGCAACTCGCTACCATCCAGTGTGATTTCAATTTACCCGAACGCTTTGATTTAGCTTTTGTGAATGAAAAGGGTGAAAAAGAAAGACCTGTCGTTATCCATCGGGCTATCTCTGGTTCACTTGAACGTTTTATGGGCGTGATGATCGAGCACTACGCCGGGGCTTTCCCTCTCTGGCTCGCGCCTGTCCAAGTCCGCGTGCTTCCAATTACTGACACTCATCACGCCTACGCACGAGAAATTTTTGAAAAATTAAAGGCTGAAGGCCTACGTGCCGAGCTCGACGAAAGTCATGAAAGTCTGGGTAAAAAAATCCGCGTTGGTAAAATTGAAAAAGTTCCCTACTCACTTGTCATTGGCGACAAAGAGCTCGCCTCGGGCGAAGCCACTCTCGAAAGTCGCGATCATGGCAACCTCGGCTCGCTCACCCTCGCCGCTCTCGTCGCAAAACTGACTGAAGAAATCAAAAATAAAAATTAAAACTGACCTAAAAACCAGATGTGGTTTTAGAAATAAAACTCGAAACTAAAAAAGCTGGGAGTGAAATATGCAAAAATTCTACTCCAACTAGGTGTCCCTTTTTATTTAAATCTACATTCAAAAATCGACTAAACTTTAGAGTCTTGGCCGCCTTATCTTCCTTAAAATATAGATAGCCGCATTTCACTTTTTTATCGTATGTAAATCTCATATTTATTATTTCTTTAATAGTAGGCTGCGATTATTTCTATACCACTTTTTGTTATAGCATATATTACTGTTAATGACGCCTCATTTATCACTTTATTACACATTATTTTACCCCCTTTTGCTTCTTCATACCAATCAGGAAATTTGATGGTTTGAATAATGTCATTTAAAGGAATACCTCTCTGATGTAGTCTTTCAATGACATGATGACTAAACTCAATCTTCATTCACCAAGCATTTCATATGTATGATAAAGAAACACCGAAAGTTTCCTAACTAAAAAATAAAAACAAACACTTGACGGAGCCTTTAATTATGTGTGCTCCGGAAAGTGTTTGTTTTTATTTTTATTTAGGCAACGATCCCCCGCTTCTTCATATTCTCGAGTTTAAAGCGTGAAGCTAGACTCATATTGTTTGTAGCCCCCACAGGTGACTGCTTCTTTCGCATGACAATGTAGGCAGCAAACATACTCCAAAGGACAAGACTGAGAATAAAGAGAGCGACTTTGAGATTGAAACTAATACCTGTCGCTGGCACTTGGTTTAGGAAGACGCCAGCCACTGGAGTACCGAGGCTAGTATCACGAGTGACGGTCACCCCAGCAGTATTGTAAGCTACCGGCATGTTGACGTTGCAGCTTGCACTCACCGTCTGGCCATTTGAGTTCACAGTGACTGTCGCTGTTTGGTATCCGTTGTTGGTATAGCTATTGTAGTAGCCAGTGACAGTTTGACCATAGCCAGTCAGACCATTGCTGCCAGTCCAGCTGTAGGAATAGTTGCCGCCATTTCCACCAGTAGCGTAGGCTGTCCAAGTGATTACAGGATTATTATTGTAGTTGTAATTATTGTTGTAATTATAGTTGTAAGCGTTTGAATATGAACCGGTGCAATACACGCTAATATTATTGTAGACAGGGTAAGGGTTTGAATTACCGCCATTGAAGACAATGTTGTTGTAGCTGTCATTGATACTGTGATTGTCTACAGTGGAAACAGAATTATTGGTATAAGTGGTAGTCACAGGAGCGTAGACGCTGCTTGTGTAGTTGCTTAGGCTGCTAGATTTATTTGAAACATAAGAAAACCCGCCGCCATACCCGCCACCACAAGAGCTGCCACATGAAGAGTACGATGGAGTGTAAGTGTAGCCATAGCCACCGTATGAATAGTCACCACAATAGCTGCCACAAGTCGCTGGCGTACTGTAGTCGTATGAAGGATAGTAGTCATAAGAAGCTGGCAGAGTGTAGTTGTCAGTAGGATAATAGTCATAAGAAGATGGAAGGGTGTAGTCATTGGCTGAAAAACCTGTATCGGTCTGTGTATAGTCGATGGCAGAAAATCCGCTATCAAACTCCTCACCGCCAGCATAGGCCACATTTTTTCCAGTCACAAAAAACACGGTCAGTACCGCCAGAAGAACTATTGAAATTTTTGTGATTTTATTGGTCATACAATTCTATTTAATTGATTAGGTACATTATATACTATCTATTATAAAAAGTCAAGGGCACGTCATGGTTCAATACCTTGGAATCACCCC
>JAQTMP010000017.1 GCA_028714275.1 Candidatus Paceibacterota bacterium | reverse complement strand
CATAAAGATGACCCCTACCAGCGTAGCAACGATAGTTTTCCAGGATGAATTTTGACTATGGGCTTCGGGCAAAATATCGGAGGCTCCGATATAAAGGAGAAAACCGGCAAAAAAGCCAAGGTACATCAGGGTCTGCCCAGCTGAAATGGTAAAGAAAAAAGTGGAAAAACCTCCTACAACTGGAGCGAGGGCATCAACTGACAGCAGCCAAAGGGACCTGCGATCCGTGTTTTTATGAGCCAACATCAGAGAAACGGTATTGAGTCCATCAGAAAAGTCGTGCGCTACTACGGCAAAGGCAATGACGGCTCCAAGCGTAGCCGAAATATGAAAGCCAATCCCAATCCCCACTCCATCCAAAAAAGAATGTCCAGCTAGAGCCAGGGCAGAAAGAACTCCCACGTTTGGATGCTTGTGCTCACCATACTGATCCTCGTGAGTATGGTGAATAAGTAAAAGTTTTTCAGCAATATGGAAAAGCAAAAAACCAATCACCAAGAAAATCATGGGCAGGATAGCGTCCACCGCAAGCTCCTTGGTCAGGGAAAATATCTCGGGTAATAAATCAAAGGCTACCACTGACAAAAGCACCCCTGCAGTAAAACCAAGAATGAGATGGATCTTGTCCTTGTAGCGGAGGGCTACCAAGCCGCCACAAGTAGTGGAGACGACAGCCGCAATGAGAGAAAAGATAAAAGGGAGTGACATAAATCTTTAGGCTTTAAAATATTTTATTTTCAGTTTTTTCCAGATTATGTAAAATTTTCAAAATCAGCTCACTTTGATTTTCCAAATGCAGCAAGATTGTTTCGATTTCCCTCTCAGCCCGGGTGTTTAGCTCAAAATCCGCTTCGGCCCGCATATCGGCATGCTTGCCCTGGAGGTTTTGCCCGAGCATGATCAGAGGCATGAGCATTAGCTGCACGAGGTTGGAAATAAAAAGCCAAAAAACAAAGGCCGGATAGGGATCAAAATGAAACTGGGCCGGAGCCAAAACGTTCCAGCCAAGCCAGATGATTGTCCAGAAAAAAATAATGCCAAAAAACCCCATGGTGCCTACGTGCTGAGTGATCCAAACCGCAAATTTTTCAAGCGGCCGCAGCCTTGTCTTGGATTCAACCGCCGTGTTGAGGATAGGCTTGCGAAGTGACTTCAAATATTCTAGAGAATGAGGAATTTTTTTATTCATGTTTTTTTGATTAAATTTTTAAAAGAAAAGAGAGGCAATGGCGGCCACTCCTGAAATGGCCATCAGGATAGTAATAAACCACCCGCAGAGGGCGATGAAAGGATGATTTTTGTAATCAGTCATGATCCTTTTATTGCCACTCAACCTGACAATAAAAAATAGTACCACAGGTGAAATAATTCCGTTGAACACAGCCGCGTAGATCAGACCTTTGATGGGGTCAAGATGCACAAAGTTTGCAATCAAGCCCACAATCATGGATACGATAATAACACCGTAAAAAGCATACGCCTGCTTAAGCTTGCGATAAAGACCCTGCTTCCAGCCAAAGCTTTCAGAGACTGCTTAGGCCGTCGATCCAGCCAAGACCGGAGTAGCCAAGAGGCCAGTCCCAATAATCCCAATGGCAAAAAAGAAATAGGTCAGGTCCCCGCCAAAGGGTCGAATGGCCGCCGCCGCCTGATCAGCGGTGACGATATTGGTAATGCCATTGGCATACAGAGTAGCGGCGCAGGCGAGGATGATAAAGAACATGACTAGGTTTGAAAAAAACATCCCTGACCAGACGTCTACTCGCATGCGCCGCAACTCGGCTGTATGAATATGGTCTTTTCTTTCCTTGATAGTTTTTTCTCCATTCAAAATCTCCTCCTCTACTTCCTGAGAAGTTTGCCAGAAGAAAAGATAGGGTGAAATCGTTGTTCCCAAAATACCGCAAAGCAAAAAAATCTGATCTTTGGAAAAAGTCAGCGCAGGTACAAGGGTGTGATGTAAAGCGTTGCCCCAATCAAGCCGAATGGCAAAAGCGACAAAAACATACGAGAGCAGCGCCAAGGCCATGTATTTAAGAAATTTAGCATAGCGGGCATAGGTAGTGAATATTTGTAACAATAAACTCAAAACTGCAAATGCCACCACCAAAAGACCCAGGCTAATATGCGGCAAGAGAAGTTTGGTGCTCGAAGCCATCGCCCCCAAATCTGCCGCGATGTTTAAAGTATTGGCAACAAAAAGCAGAGCCGTAACCCCATACAAAATTTTTCTTGGATAATGATGCCTTATATTGGCAGCCAGACCTTGACCGGTCACCAAACCGATCCTGGCACACATTTCCTGAATAATAGCCATGAAAGGAAATGTAAAAAGAGACAGCCAGAGGAGTTGGAAACCGTACTGCGCACCTGTCTGAGAATAAGTAGCGATGCCAGAGGGATCATCGTCGGCTGCCCCAGTGGTCAGTCCGGGTCCCAAAGTATTAAAATATTCCTCAGCCAGTTTGAAAGGTTTTTTATTCACAATCACCTTTTCTTCTTTCTCGGCTATCTCCACTGCCTTCTCTAAAACCTCTGCCGGCGCTTTAAAAAAACCTCTGACTATTTTTCTGAAATCAAGCATGACCTTTATATTGTATCATTTTTACCGTGACATTTTTTATATTTCTTGCCACTTCCACAAGGACAGGGGTCATTGCGACCAACATTTTGCCCAAAGTCTGGACCAATCTCAATAGTGGGCACCTGAAAGCCCAAGCCCATGTCACCAAGAATATTTGGAATAGCCTGCAAAACCTCGCTTGCAATAGACTGCTCCATTTCCTTGAAAAGTTTAAGGCCCTCTTTTTTGTATTCCACTAGCGGATCCCGCTGACCATAGGCCCGAAGATTGACGCTGCTGCGCATGTATTCCATCATCTCGAGATGATCCACCCAAAAGAGATCGATAGTTTGGAGCAAAAGACCCTTGACCGATATATAAAAATGCTGGTCACCGAGCTCGGTTTTCTTCTTTTCCATAGCCGCTTTTTCTGTGGCTCTGCGCTCTTCATCAATATCGAGCTCAATCATTTCATTGAGAGCTGCATCAATTTCCTCACGCCCGCCAACGAGAATAGCTCGACGCTTTTTGTAAATAATCAAGCGCTGGTAGTTGAGCACATCGTCATATTCGAGGACATGCTTGCGGGCGTCAAAGTTGAAACCCTCAATCTTGCTCTGAGCAGTCTCAAGCGAACGAGTGATCAGATAATTTTCAATTGGCTGATCTTCGGGAATACCAAAACGTCCCATCATTTTTTTAATAGTATCCGTGGCAAAAATACGCATCAAATCATCTTCGAGTGAAACAAAAAATTGCGTCTCCCCTGGATCACCCTGTCGTCCCGAACGTCCGCGGAGCTGATTGTCGATGCGGCGGGCCTCATGCCTCTCCGTGCCAATGACATACAACCCTCCGAGCGCCTTGATCTCTTCGGCCGCCGTGGCATCCGCTACCGGCCCGCCCAGCTTGATGTCCACTCCTCGCCCCGCCATGTTGGTCGCAATAGTCACAGCGCCTTTTTTACCCGCCCCCGCCACAATCTCTCCTTCTTTTTCTGCAAATTGAGGTTTAGCATTGAGCATTTGATGCTTGACCCCTTCGCGCGAGAGGTACTGCGAAAGCAATTCATTTTTTTCGATCGACACTGTGCCGACAAGCACTGGCTGACCTTTTTGGTTGAGCTCTTTGATGCGATTGGCAATGGCCATGAACTTGCCTTTTTCGGTTTGAAAAATCAGATCGTTTTTGTCGAGACGGGCAATCTTTTTGTTGGTCGGGACTTCAATTACATCTAGACCATACACTTTGTAAAATTCTTCAGAGCTAGTTGCGGCTGTACCGGTCATGCCCGACAGCTTGTCATACATGCGAAAATAATTCTGGAAAGTAATCGAAGCATAGGTGCGAGATTCTTTTTGCACTTTGACCCCCTCTTTAGCCTCGATAGCCTGATGCAGACCTTCAGACCAGCGACGGCCTGGCTGAAGTCGTCCGGTAAACTCATCCACTATCAGCACTTCATTGTCTTTGACGATATAAGCCTTCTCGCGTTGATAGAGGGCCTTGGCGCGGACAGCTGTCTCCAGATGATGAACGTACTTCATCCCTTTCTCCGTATATATATTGTCGATCCCCAAAGCTTTTTCGGCCTGTTCAATCCCGGCCGGGGTCAAAGTGGCACTTTTCATTTTTTCATCCACCTCATAATGCACATCTTTTTCCATTTTGCTGGCAATTTTGGCAAAAGTCCCGTAGAGATCTTCCGAATCCGTGGTCGGCATGGAAATAATGAGCGGCGTACGCGCTTCATCAATCAGGATGGAGTCAATTTCATCCACGATGGCATAGCAAAATCCGCGCTGGCGAAGAGCCGCCGGATTTTGCTCAATATTGTCACGCAAATAATCAAAACCAAATTCATTGTTGGTACCATAAGTGATGTCTGCCGCATAGGCTTCAGGGCGTCCGCATGGACGAAGAAATTCATAAACTACTTTGAAAGAGCCGAGCTCGTCGCGAGTCTTATCGGCGGTTTCTCCGTCTGACTCGACTTTTTCCGCCGTCTTATGAGATGCGTCATACAAAAAAGAGGACTCGTGGTTGATGACACCGACCGAGAGACCGAGAGCTGCGTAGATCTGACCCATCCAAGTGGCGTCACGGCGAGAAAGGTAGTCGTTTACTGTCACAATGTGTACGCCCTTGCCGGTCAGAGCATTGAGGTAGGCAGGCAGAGTGGCCACCAGCGTCTTACCTTCTCCTGTTTTCATTTCGGAAATATTGCCACGATGCAAAATCGCCCCACCAATCAACTGAACATCAAAATGTCTTTGTCCTAAAGTACGCTTGGCCGCTTCACGAACAGCCGCAAAAGCTTCCGGCAAAATTTCCTCCAGCATGGCGGAAATATCCGAGTTGCTGGCTTGAGCTTCAGCGAGACGCTTTTTAAAATCGGCCGTGACGCCCGCGAGCTCTCCGCTAGACAGAGCCGCAAAACGAGGTTCTAGCAAGTTGATTTTTTCCACCAAAGGATAATACGCCTTGAGAGCCCGGCTTGAACTAGTCCCAAAAATAGTACCTAAAAATGACATGGGGGCACTATATCACAAAAATAATCACCTATAAAGTAAAAACCCCGCTCTAGGCGGGGTTTTTACTAAGTGGGAAGAAAACTAAGCTCGTTTCTTTGAAACTTTCTTAGCCTTTTTTGCTGGCTTCCTCTTTGCTGCTTTCTTTGCTTTCTTTTTTGCTGCCATAGTATTTGTTTTTTTGATTATGTATAAAAGTTTTTTTACGACAACCTCGACCCGTTTGATTTCCTATTTATATTTTTTTAAAATATTTTTTAAAAATCTTTTGCGTTTTGATGCCATCGCAAAAACTTATGTCTTAATTATCGTTCATTTGAAAACAAATACAAGATTTTTTAGAAAAAATGTGTGGATAACTTTTTCGAGTGTTTTTATTTTTGAAAACATTTATAAGTACTAAAATAAAGTAAGCTCCCTCGTCTCGCCCGCCCCACAACCTTAATTAAGACTCAAGTTCTTTCTGGCTGTAGCGCAAGCGTCGACGAGTGACCTTACTTTATTTTGATATTTTTAATTTGTATTTTTTAAAAAAAATACACCCTCAGCAGGCTGGGATGTATTTTATTTTTCTAGGTTCCGTCCACGGATGGCCAGCGGGTGCGAAGCTCCAAAGTGAAATGTCTTGTGAGTGCAGCCGCTGGCCATCAATAGAAACAACACCCGTTATCATACTATAGTCTAGAAGAATACCGCAACCGAGTGGCCGCAAAGGGCTTGCACAAAAAACCCTCTAAATAGAGGCCCTGAAACAACAAAACCGGCCGAAGCCGGTTTGAGGACATTTCACTTTGTTAATGAGCCAGCTATTGATTTACTGCTCTCACATGCCCTCATACTAGCAAACTTTGACCCAAAAGTCAAGCTTTGCGACTTTTACGGGGCTTGGGATTCTTTATACCTAATTTCTTTTTAACCTGCCCCATATCAGTCCCTACGGTACCCAACTTATTTTTTACTTGACCCATATCAACCTCTACGGTGTTCAACTTCTTTTTCACTCCACCCATATCAGTCTCTATAACATCTAGTCTTTTTTTCACTTGATTCATTTCAGTCTCTATACTATCCAACCTCCCTTTCACTTGACTCATGTCAGTTTCAATAGTATCTAATCTTTCCTTGACTTGTACCATGTCAGACTCGATAGTATCCAATCTCTTTTTTACTTGCCCCATGTCAGACTCTATAACACCCAACCTATCTTTGACTTGGCCCATGTCAACTTCCAAGGTCGAAACTTTTGTTTTGAGGATTGCGACATCGACCCTGGTACTTTCTAAAATTTGACCGAAGCGATCAAGGGTCAGCTCAAATTTATCCATTTTGTCCCCATAGGCAAACAAAATATCTCCGAAACCCCTAATGTCGTCTCGAATCTGCTCTACCTGAGCCCCTATATACCGCTGAAAAGTTGCATCCATATCTTTTAGTTTAAAATCTAGTTCTTTTTTTGTAACAAAAACTGATGTATCCATGATCAATAATTTTTTTATTATAACCTCTTGATAATGAGGTCACCATAACAAACAGCACCCCGAGTTTTCCTCAAGAAAAAGTCAAGAAAAGCTGAAAAAAATCCACCCAAATAGGCCTAAAAAAATAGGCTGTTTTTATACCCAACTTTTTAAAATTTTTACATGTAAATAGAAAGCAGACAAAACTCAAAAATAAAGGCCTTTTTGGAGACCCCACAGCCAAAGCGTTGGCGAGGATAAGGAAAATTTCACCAGAAATTTTCCGTGTCTCCAAAAAGGCCTTTATTTTTGAGTTTTACTTACTTTTGAGTATATCCTCCCCACTCTGGATCCTCTTGATCAAATCTTCACCTTGGGCCTGAAACTTTGGCTCGATAGCCATGGCCTGTTTGATTTGTTCAATCGCTTTATCCTTCTCCCCTACCTGCAAGTAAGCCGCGGCAAGCGAGACGTGGTATTGTCCATTGGTTGGATTGGCCGCCACTCGGGCTTCATTTAAAGCCACTACTTTGGCATATTGACCGATAGAAAAATAAGCTTGGATCAGACGATCATCTGGCAATATTTTACCCGCTAAAATCTGATCGGCTAGGTTGCCTGCCCCTACTCCTTTGCCGGCATAGATAGCCGCGGCTGCATAGATAGCTCGCGCCTCATCGTTTGTCTGATCTTCATCAAAGGCCTGTTTGTAAGTCGCTAGGGCGTCGGTGTAATCTTTTTTATTCAGTTCAGCTGCACCAATCTGATAGAGGAGAGACTGCTTGCCCGGAGTGAGAGTCAAGGCTTTATTGAGATAAATCAAAGCATTGTCATACTGGCCGAGCTGACTCAAAAAGGAACCGTACAAAATATACGGTCGAGCGTCCAGCGGAGTTTCCTTGATTTGTTTAGCCATTTCGGTTTGGGCCAAAGTGAAAAATGTTTGTTTGACGGCCTGGGAGGATGTCGAAGTATCTGTGCTTGAAATGGTTTGGCTGGCGGCAGTCAAAATCTGTTCACGGATTTCCTGATTGCCAAAAGTATTGTAGGAAAGCGCTTGTTTGAAAGCGGCCAGCTCTTCGGCTGGTGTGCGTTGACGAACATTGCCAGACACCATCCCAAGCTTTGGATTGAGTACGACATAGGGATTAAGAGCGTCGATCAGACTAGCTGAAGCTTCATATGGCTTAAGGTTAAAGAAATAAAGGCCAACACAGAGAATGACAATGACAATTGGGGCTACAACATAAATCCCCACTTCATCGTTGACTTTTTTCTGAGCTAAAGGAAACGAAGCTAATGGAGATGTACCATTTCCATTTTCACGCCTGCGACCCACATATAATGAATGGACATAAGCCAACAAAAAGAAAAACAGAATATAGCTGGCCAGGTTGTCAAACACAAAAAGATTGTGGATGAAATACGCAATCAACAAACCCGTGACAATGGCTTTGTCTGAAAGAGAGAAACGATCTTCACCAATATTTTCTGCTCCAAGTTTTTTCCAGATTATATATAGGAGGGCCACGAAAAGAGCTAGGTACCCGATCAGGCCAAGGACTCCCCCGTCAATTAGCCAATCTAGAAATACGTTGTGTGAACGATCAAACCACTGCTCTTGTCCGTACATTGCTGGACTATAGTGCATGTTGAAAACATAATTGAAACTTTCCGGACCCCAGCCAAGAATAGGCCGCTGGACCGCCCCCTGCAAAGCAGCCTGCCAGATAAGAAGACGCCCTTTGCCCTCGCTTTCTGCGAAACTCTTGAAATCACCATGCAGGACTGCCTGAATAGGAGCGCTGAAGCGGGCAAAGAAAGGAATATTTGCCACTGCTGGTGTCGAGCCGAAAATACCGAAAAAGGCAATCGTCAAAACCATCACACCGAGAATAGAGGCCGCAACAACACGCACACCTTTGGGTGTATTTTTTTGTGCCTCATTTTGATCGGTATTTTTCTTCTTTCCAAAAAAGGTAATAACCACTAGAACAAAAAAAGCTCCGGCCACTAGGCCAAGAAAAGACCCTCGAGTCCCTGTGTTATACATAATGTATGCATCAAAAATAGCGACTAGAGAATAAAGGACCATCAGGCTTGCTTGGCCCAACTTATTTTTGTACTCAGACTGAGCCTGACGGACCAAAAAGAAAACTGCCAAAAAAATGTGGATCAACGAATAGACTCCTAGATAGGTGGAGTTGCCAAGAGTACCGTATATACGTCCGATTGGAGGATTGGCGAAGAGATCTTGGAGGGCCACGATACCGACAATGACACTGGCGCCGAGAGTGGTGTTCCAAAGCCAAAACCAGAGCCTGCGAGTATTCAAAACTCCAGTGGTGACAATAAAGAACGCGATGAGGTGAAGAGTGGTGATGTATCCATCCATACGCTCAAAATTGCTCCAAAAGCTCTTGAAAGGATTGAGACTAAAAATAGTAGCGATGGCCATAATACCTCCAAAGCTCAAAAGAGCGACTAGCAGCGGTGAACGACGAGGACGGGATGTGGGATCAACAGCAATCAAAACAAGGTAGGCCGCCAAAGCCAACTCGATCAAGATGCGAAAATAAAAGTTTTTACCCGTAATATATGGAAAGAAAAGATACTTGTAGAAAACCAGCGGAGTAAAAGGAATCAAAAAAATACAAGCGATAATAAAGTAACGAAGACCGGTAGTCAAAGGGCTTTTGGTATGTTGTGCAATATTCATATGGCCACTACTATAGCATAAAGGCAAAAAATCGAGTAGCATAGACGCAATGATTTACCGACTAAAAACCAGGGTCATGAACTTCACAAAAACCGTAGGTTTTCAGAAGTATATGAAAAGCGCCGGTTGGATGTTTTTTGCTAAAATTGCTGGTTTAGGCTTATCTTTCTTTGTTAGCGCCTACATCATTAGAAGTTTGGGCCCAGTCAATTATGGTGAACTGAGCTACGCTGTCAGCTTTGTGGGGCTCTTTTCTTTTATTGCCTCCCTAGGTATAGACCAAGTCGTCTACAGAGACCTGATAAAATTTCCCGATGAAAGAAAGAAATATTTGGGCACAGGTTTGATCATTAAAATATTCGCTGGGATAATTGCAACTCTTCTATGTTTAATGTTTGCCTTTCTTTCGTCTACATCCGGCTTGTCTCTACTCTTGATATTGATCCTCTCTCTCACTTTTCTTTTCAACGCCTTTGGTATTGTTGTATATGAGTTTTATGCAAGAGTAAAAAATAAATATCCGTCTCTTATCTCTCTTGCCGTCATAATCTTATTAAACGTCTTAAAAATAGTCACTATTTCTTCTGGAAAAGGAGTAATCTATATAGCCTTTATCCTCCTACTAGAACCAGTCGTAACTTCTGCTCTTTTAATCTTTTTATATAAAAAAGAATGCGAATCAATCTTCGAACTAACTTTTGACAAAAACATAGCCAAATCTTTAATCAGGGATTCCTGGCCTCTAATTTTTTCGAGTGCTTTTGCTTTGATTTATGCCCGTATTGATCAGGTTTTGATCAAACACATGCTAGACACTGCTTCCGTAGGTATTTACGATTCGGCGGTGAGAATATCTGAGGGCTGGTATTTTATTCCCAGCATCATAGTCAGTACCTTCTTCCCTGCTATCGTGATCGCCAAATCAAATTCTGATGTTGAATACAACAAAAGGCTCGGCCGACTGGCTTTGGTTTTATTTTTTATCTCAGTATCAGTAGCTTTGCCTGTAACATTTTTCGCCAAGTTTATAATGTACTTATTGTAGGGCTCTGCTTTTATTGCTGGAGCAGGTGTATTACAGATATATATCTGGGCTGGCATCGGCACTTCTTTAGCGGGACTAGCCACAAACTATCTGGTCAACGAAAATTTCAGAAAAATTATTTTTTACTCATATTTAGTGGCTATGTTGAGTAATGTCATCCTAAACATTCTCTTTATTCCACACTATGGAATAGTTGGTTCCGCTTGGGCTACCTTCATTTCTTATTCATTGGGGCCGTTGTCGCTTGTGTTTTTTAAAGAGCCTAGGAGAAGGATGCTTGCCATCATTAATTTAATTGCAAAATGATTATAGTTAAATTATCTGGAGGATTAGGAAATCAAATGTTTCAATATGCTTTTGGGATTGGCTTGGCTCAAGCAAAAAATGTCTCTGTGTTTTTTGACACATCTTGGTACAAAAGAAACAGTGATAGAAATTTAGAAATAGAAAACTTTGTAGGTAAAATAAATGAGGCCAGTAATTATCAAATAGCAAATATTCTCTACCCAAAAAATAAAATAATGTTTTTATTTTCGCTTTTTACTCATCTTACATGGAGTTTGTCTAAGGTACACTTTGTGGAAAAAAAATTCTTTGAATTCGATTCGGATCTGTACAATAAAATTTCTGAATCTTGCTACTTAGATGGTTATTGGCAAAATGAGAGATATTTTATAAATAAAAGGGAGGAGATTTTAAATAAAATTAATTTATATAGAAATACTGATAAAAGAATAGCTAGGTACCTGAACGACATCAGAAATACAAATTCTATAAGCATTCATGTAAGACGTGGCGATTACGTAAAATTAAAAGTCGATAATATTTGTAATCTCGAATATTTTCATGCTGCCCTAGAATTAATGAAGAATAGAATACCAGATGGAAAATACTTTATATTTACAGATGACACAAATTGGGTAAATAAAAACCTTAAAATAGAGGGTTCTTGTATAGTTTCGTCCCCGAGTGAACTATTCCCAATAACTGACTTGCTGCTTATGTCACAATGTAAAAATAATATCATAGCAAATAGTTCTTACAGCTGGTGGGGTGCGTGGCTAAATAAAAATTCAGTAAAAGTTGTTATTGCCCCATTAAAATGGAATAATGATGCTACAAAAACCAGTCCTGCATTGTCTGAGTGGATAAAAATCAACAACACATGAAAAGGCCTTACTTGAGATTAAAAAGATATACCAAGGAAAAGTTAGGTTTGAAGCAGCTTTTTTTTGTGACTAATATATATAGATTTATTAAAAAAATTTTTTATCCACTAACGCGATTAATTCCAAGGAAATTGGATAGTCTAAGAGATCTCGATGATACAAAAAAAATTGAGGGGTCAGAACAAAATATAGAGACGGTCTCTGTTATATTGTCTGGATACCAAAGACCTCACACTCTCAAGGAACAGTATGCCGCAGTCATGAATCAAACTTACAGACCTAGCGAGGTTCTTTTTTGGCAAAATGGATCCGTTAAAAAAGCAAGTTTTGATGAAGAAATTATTTCGAAAATGAAAGCAGCCAAATCAAATTATAATTTTGGAGTCTGGGCCAGGTTTGCATTTGCTTTAAACTGCAAATCGAAATACATATGTATATTTGACGACGATACTATTCCTGGGAAAAAATGGTTGGAAAATTGTATTCAATCTTACAAAAAAAAGCCTGGTCTTTATGGAACAATAGGTCTCATCTATAAATCAAAAGAAAGTTATTATGGGGCACAAAGAATAGGTTGGGATGGTATAAACAATGACGATATTAGAGAAGTTGATATAGTTGGACATGCATGGTTTTTTGAAAGAGAGATGCTATCTACATACTGGAAAGAATTACCCGACTTGGATGATTTTTATGTTGGAGAGGATATGCATTTTTCTTACATGCTACAAAAATATACGGATCTAAGAACCTACGTACCCCCACATCCAATTAACAACAAAGAATTGTGGGGCAGTCTAAAAGGAGAAAAATATGGTGGTGATGCTGTGGCCACAGGAAGCTTTGCTGTTTCGATAATGGACAACTACTTTAAAAAAATAGTCCGTTTGGGTTTTAAAATCATAAATGATAAAAGATAATCTATGAAAAATTTTAGAAATGAAATTGAAAAGATTTATACCATGCTTGTTTCTGGTAAAAAATTTTCATTTAGCAAATATGCCGACGGAGAATGGTCTATAATGAAAGGTAGGGGTGTTAATAATAAGGAATTTAGTTACCGTTTTTGGGATAGATTTTATAAAAATAAACTAATAGAATCCTTTAAATTCAAGGATTCCGACTATTACGTTGGGATAAGCTGTTACTGTTGTCAGGGAGATAGTTATTACAAAATGAAAGAGTTTTCTGGACAAGACGAGGATCATTTAACTTTTGCAAACATCTTTGTAAATTCAAACTACAGTTTTTATAAGGAAAACTTTATTAATGAATATAAGAAAAGAGACGTAATCTTGGTAGCAAATGTAAATGCAAAAATAGAAAGGTTACCTTTTAAGGTTTACAAATTTTACCCTGTAGGATTTTCTGCCTGGAAAAAAGACTACGATTTAATAGGGAAAATTAATATGGAAAATTACACAAATAAATTATTTTTGTTTGCATGCGGCCCACTTGGAAATCTTTTAGCCCATCAATTGTGGGTAAAAAACAAAGATAACACTTATCTAGATATTGGATCTACCCTAAATCCCTGGCTAGAAAGTGAAGGTTTCAAAAGAGACTATTATCTGGATGGGGAATGTAGTAAAAAGGTATGTATATGGAAATAACCAGTAATAAAATGAAGAAAAACCTAAAAAATAACCCCCATAGAATAGCTTTGATTATAGGCACTAGGCCTGAGATAATAAAAATGTCTCCAATTATACGTGAGTGTGTCAAAAGGGGTTTAGACTACTTCATAATACATTCAAATCAACACTATTCGGAAAAATTAGATACCATTTTTTTTAATGAGTTGAACCTACCAAAGCCAAAATATAACTTGGAAATAGGCTCAGGAAGACATGGTGAAATTACAGGTAAAATGCTCATAAAAATTGAAGATATCCTGTTAAAAGAAGGCCCTAACATTGTTTTAGTTCAAGGTGACACAAATACCGTGCTTTCTGGTGGATTGGCGGCCAAAAAACTTAATATCCCCGTCGGCCATATTGAAGCCGGTCTGAGATCTAACGATCAAACTATGCCCGAGGAAATAAACAGAATAGTGGTAGACCACTTAGCAACTTTTCTTTTTTGCCCAACTCCATTAACCCAAAAAAACCTACTTAAAGAAAATCTAAGTAAATCTTCTGTGTACATTACAGGAAATACTGTAGTGGATGCTTTGTTCCAAAATTTCAAAATAGCAGAAAAAAAATCATTAATATTGTCAACCCTTGAAATTAAACCCTTAAAATATATCTTGACTACAGTGCACCGACAAGAAAACGTTGATAATAAAAAGAAATTAGTAAGCATAGTAAATGGACTAGAAAAATTAAGCCTAAAATTGAGGTTGCCTGTAATACTTCCCTCTCATCCAAGATTTATCAAAATGCTTCAGCAATTCTCTATAAAGACTGGGCCGGATATTAAACTAATTGACCCCGTTGGTTATCTTGATTTTCTAATCCTCGAAAAAAATGCTCGCATCATCGCTACTGATTCAGGAGGGGTCCAAGAAGAAGCCTGCGTCCTTGGTACACCCTGCATTACCCTTAGAGAAAATACAGAGAGGCCAGAGACTGTGACGGTCGGGGCCAATCTGGTGGCGGGTACAAATGTTCAATCCATATTAAAATCTGCAAATAAAATTCTAAAAAATAAAAGAAAATGGAAAAATCCATTTGGAAAGGGTGATGCTGCAAAAAAAATAATCGACATAGTTACAAAAAAATAAAACATGCTAACCATACTCACTCGCCCACCTGGTTTTAATATATATCTAATAAAAGAATGGGTCCGAAAACTCCTAGGTAGAAACCGGGGGCCAGACTCAGTATTAAGAAGCCTGAGAGATGGTATGGGAGAGCTTGAAGTACCCTTTTTAATCAATCCTCAAAAAAATAAAATAACTGAGGACGTCCATGTTTTGCTAGGCTGTAAAACCTTGAAGGAAGCTATAAAGCTCAAAAGGGCAGGAAAAATAAAAAAACTGATAGCGGGACCGAGTATATGTCTAAGTCCAGAAGAATGTGGCGGCATATTTTACAGTAAAGAAATAGACAAGATTGTGTTCCCTTCTTCATGGCCAAAAGATTATTTTGTTTCGATAGATCCTTATTTTAAAGATAAAATAGAGATATGGCCTAGTGGAGTAAAAATTCCGAAGACAGAAGGTCTTAAAACAAAAACTGAAAGAAAGATAGATTTTTTAATCTTCAATAAATTGAAAGACCCTCTTGTCACTGGTAGGATTATTAATTCTATTTCAAAAAAAACTAAACATTACAAGATAATTGACTATGGTGACTTTAATCAGGAGGAATACGTAGATCTTCTGAAGGACACCAAGACCCTCGTCTATGTCGGCAAGTCTGAAAGCCAAGGCCTAGCTCTCCAGGAGGCTTGGGCTTACAATGTCCCAACATTGGTGTATAATTTCGGATACTGGAAATATGGGGGCTATTACTGGAAAAGCTCAGATATCAATGCCCCCTATTTATCAGAAAAAAGCGGGCTACTTTTTAAAACGAATAGTGAGCTTGAACATATTATCGAGGGAATAGACTCTGAAAAGATAAATTTTTTACCCCACTTATATTGTTCAGAAAACCTTAGTGATAGAAAAAGCGCCGAAATATTCTTAAAAATAATCCGTTCGATCTAATTCATCTAATTAAAATGACTCAAATATTTAAAGCCATCAAAGCTGGATTGGGCAAAATTCCCTTTGTCAGAAATACTTTAACTGTAAATTTCGTAGACAAAATCGAGCTAAAAAAATGGAAAGCTGGCGAATTAAAATACCCACCATCAATAGTTAAACAGCAGGTCATCAGAAAAGAAGCTTCTCTGCAAAAACAAAAAACTTTTATTGAAACTGGCACATATTTAGGAGACATGCTTTACGCCATCCGAAATGATTTTGACAAAATTTATTCGATTGAGTTGAGTAATGAATTGTTTGCAAGAGCCCAAAAAAGATTCAAAAGAAACAAACACATCGAAATTATAAACGGTGATAGTGGTGAAAT
>JAQTMP010000016.1 GCA_028714275.1 Candidatus Paceibacterota bacterium | reverse complement strand
TGATGTGCCAGACTGATTTCACCGGGGCGAGGGTGCGAACCACTGTGACTTCTACCAATTAATGCTACACTATGAACCATGAAACAACTGCTTACGCCGCTTGATTTACACCAATTGCTGCTACACAATACCACCAATAGCCGCTACAAGGTTCAAGATGAATATCAATAGCTGCAACAAAGTTGATAACCCCTCCAGGCGCAAGATCGGTACGACCCGGCGTAGTGTTTCCGGGCTTTATCCGTTTCGCGGCGTGGGTCCAGTAGACTTCGAGTCTACGTTGGAACGCGACTTTTTGATCCGACTTGAAACGGACGGAACGGTGCTGGATGTGGTTTCGCAACCTGCGACCATCGAGTTTATTGGTTCTAACGGGCAAACCTATCCTTATACGCCTGACTATCTGGTGACTTATCGGGCTTATCCTGGGCCTTACCGCGCTCCTATTCTTGTTGAGGTGAAGCCCACCAGCGAACTGGACGAGCATCTACCCGAATGGAAAGCAAAATTCCGTGCGGCCATGACTTATTGCAAGGAGGGCGGCTACGTATTTCATTTGAGGCATGAACCGCGTATCCGCGACCAACGCTGGAAGAATGCCATGTTTCTGCAGCGGTATCGGCAAATGCAGTTCGTGCCGGAAGAGTCTGAATGGATTATCGGGAATCTGCGTCAAATGGGGACAGCGACGTTCGATCACCTGTTGGCCCGCCACTTTTTTGGAGAAGTGGACCGCGCCATAGGCATTAGCCACCTGTGGCACCTGCTGGCGACTGCACGGATGGAGTGCGACTGGTCACAGCCATTGTCCCACGCCAGCGAACTTTGGGTGCCGGATCATGACTAAGCCGGCCCGACAAACGTTTCTGCCTGCGCCAGGGAAGATGGTGGTGACCTCCGGAAAGATTTATCGCATCACTGAGGTGCTAGATTTGGAAACCGTCATTGGGTTAGATGTGGAGTCTGCCCGGAGTTGCACCCTGCGTATTGCAGACTTGGCGCCTGCAGTGGGTGGCACCGTAATGGTTCGTGATCTGGATACCGTTGCCGACGAAGACTGGAAGACGGCGCAATCCCGATATGCCGCGATACAACCGCTTCTGGACCGATTTGACGTGGGGCGACGTGAAGTAGAGGCCCGAGCTCAAGAGGTGGGAATCAACTTCACCACGCTTTACCGTTGGCTGAAGCTATATCGGGATGCGGGAACTCTTGACGGACTCATGCCGGAGAAAAGAGGGGTCAGGAGAGGCGCCAAGAAAATATCGTTGCATGCGGAACAGATTATTCAGGACGTTATCAATGCGTTGTATCTGACTGTGCAGCGGCCCTCCGTTCAGAAAGTGGTTTTGGAAGCGCGCCGACGGTGCATTGAAGCGCAACTCACTGAGATCCCGCACCCGAACACGATACGCGCCAGGGTTGCTGAGATTAGTGAGCGGGAGACGCTACGCAAACGGGGATATCGTGAGAAGGCCAAGAACAAGTTTATTCCTGTCCCTAGTCAGTTCCCCAACGCGGATTATCCATTGGCTGTTGTGCAGATAGACCACACACCCGCAGACATTATTCTGGTTGACGATATTTATCGCAAACCCATTGGCCGCCCCTATATTACTATGGCAATAGATGTTTTTAGTCGCATGATCGTTGGCTACTATCTGTCCTTTGACGCACCTTCGGTAACCTCTGTGGCAATGTGTGTGGCGCAAGCTATACTTCCCAAAGATGATTGGTTGGTCTTGCATCATGTCGATGCAAAATGGCCGGTGTCTGGTCTGATGACGACCATTCATGTGGATAATGGATCGGATTTTCGCTCGGAAAGCTTCCGTAATTCCTGCATGATGTACAATATTCGGCTTGAATACCGCCCGGTAAAGCAGCCCCGCTATGGTGGTCACATCGAACGTTTATTGGGCACCATGCTGAAAGAGATCCATGATCTACCCGGAACTACGTTCTCGTCGATAAAAGAACGGGACGAATACGACTCCGAGAAGCACGCTACGATGACCAAGTCGGAATTTGAAACATGGCTGGTTACTCTTATTTGCAAGGTGTATCACAAGCGACTCCATTCTTCCATCGGTATGACGCCCGAGAAAAAGTGGGAACTGGGTATCTTCGGGGATAAAGACACCCCGGGCCGTGGAATGCCCGCGTTACCTGCGAATCGTGAGGTATTGTTATATGACTTCTTGCCGATGTTCAAGCGGACTATTCAGGCGGATGGTGTTTCCGTAGATGGGCTGACCTATTATGCGGACGTTATCCGGCAGTGGATCAATGCGGATGACCCGGATACCCCCGGTAAAAAGCGGCAATTCATTTTCCGCCGTGATCCCCGTGATATCAGCGTGATCTGGTTCCATGATCCTGAGTTAAAAATGTATTTTCGCGTCCCATACGCGGATCAGGCGATGCCGAGCATGAGTATCTGGGAGTACCAGCAGGCGGTAAGTCGCGCTCGTCAGCAGGGTATGAAATCTGTGGATGAGGTCATGGTGCTCCAAGCCTTGAATGATCTGCGGCAACAGGTCGATGGCTCGTCGGAAAGGACGAAAAAGGCGCGTCGCCAGCAGCAAAAGCGCAAGGAACACGCGAAAAAGGTATCTCCATCACAGCCGCTGACTTCAAATAGAAGCGTATTGGAGAAAGCGGCCCCTGCCTCGATGTTGCTGGAAGGCGTTGTTAAGCCATTGGATGATATTGCATGATAGACCTCGCTCATATTCATCCGGAATTCCGCCATGTTTTAGGAATGTCGGATAAGGACCGCATGGCATTTCTCGACGAGCCGCGTTGGATTGGTTATGCCCAGGCTAATCGCCTTTTGGATAACTTGCGCGGTTTAATGGAAAAGCCCATGCGCCCACGCATGCCTAATCTGCTGATCGTTGGTGACTCCAATAACGGGAAGACAACGATTATTCGGCGCTTTCAGAAGTTGCATGGAGAGGGCTACGTCAATGAGAATGCCGAACCCGTTAAACCAGTTATTGTAAGCGAAGCGCCGCCCAGCGCAGACGAAAAGGGGTTGTATATAGCGATCCTGGAGCGTTTCTGGACACCGTACCGAGCGACGGACCCGGCTTCTAAGCTGCGCTATCAGGTGGTTCATCTGATGCGAGACTGCCATGTGCGTATCCTGGTAATCGATGAGTTCCACTCTCTCCTGACGGGGACGGTGACCAAGCAACGCGAGGTCATGAACGCCATCAAGCTGCTATGCAACGAATTGGCGATTCCCATCGTCGGCGTGGGCACCAGAGAGGCCGTCCGGGTTTTGCACACGGACCCACAGCATGCCAGCCGCTTTGATGTGGTCACGTTGCCGCCATGGGAATTGAACCCAGAGTTTCAGCAACTGGTAGCGAGTTTTGAACAAGTATTACCGCTTAAAAATCCCTCTTTGTTACATCAAAGCGAGACGGTAAGTCTGCTTTTTGCTATTTCCGAAGGGAATCTGGGTAATCTGCATCGCCTTTTGGTGGCGTGTGCGGTGGAAGCCATTAAAACTGGTACGGAGAAAATCGACAAATCGATCATAGAGGGAAAGCAATGGCTACGGCCTACGCGTGGCATCCGGGAACTGGTATAGATCGCCCGCGTTGGGTGCGTTCTGTACCTCTGCTGCCCGATGAAATTATCTCGTCGTGGCTGGTGCGTGCAGCGCTTGCCCAAGGCTGCGACCCGATGGTGCTTACCGGAGACGTATGGCCAAAGTGGCGCATATGGACGAGAGACGTGGACCGTTTTCTTGATGACGCACCGTTAAATAAGCTGGTCGTCCCTGCGGGAATTCCGCTGTCTTCCTTTCGCGCTGCTACGCTGAAAAGGATCGCTGAGCGTGTCAGTAATGGACCCCTGCCCGACAAGGCCGTGTGGCCGTGGATATTGGCGCTGGGTGCGCGGAATACCAAGAGGCGAAGCGGTCTGCAGTATTGTCCAGCTTGTCTGCGCGATGACCGTATCCCCTATTATCGCCTGCAATGGCGTCTCGCGTGGCATGTGGTTTGTGTGCATCATCATTGTGCTCTGCTGGACCGCTGCCCACATTGTGGGGTGCCCTTAGAGCCACACCGACTGCATGCGAAGGATGGTCATGTGGCGGTCTGCGCGACCTGCAAAGGAGATTTGCGGGATGTGGGCGCTATTACGCCATGTTCGGACGATGTCATGGCGTTCCAGGATGCAGGCGACGAGGCGATTCGTCATGGCAGTGGTCAGTTCATGGCACACCCGACGGAGACCGATGCATGGTTTGCCGGTGCGTCTTTTTTGTCCGCATTATTACGAAGAGCTAATCGTAGCGATGCGGAGGCTTTGCACGCATTTCTGGAGCGGATGGGGGTTGCAGTCCCTGAGTTACCGCTGAATCCCGGCACAGGGGTTGAACTGCTTGGCACAGCGGAACGTCACCTGTTGCTGGGCGCGCTGTGGAAACTGATGCGAACCGACTTGGCCGACGTGTCTAAGCATCTCCAGGAATCCGGTATTACCCGCCAAGGTTTTGTGAGCAAGGGAGAACGGATGCCAGACTTGTTCGCTGAGGTTTTCGCGCAACTGCCTGATAACGCCAGAGGGTACAGAAAGCAGGCAATACGCGAACCTGGCCAACCCCGGCCGCGTCACGAAGTAATGCGCATGTGGCAGCGATTACAGCGCAAGCTGGAGATGTCGCTGCGATGATGGATATGGTGGTGACGCCTTCGGCTGAGGTGATTTGCGACGAATGTGGCAAGCGAGGCAGAAAAATAACGCGGGTTTATCACGGCCATAAGTATTGTTCCACATGCTACGCACGAGAATTTAAGCGCCGACTTTGTCCGAAGTGTGGGAACTACGCACGGTTGCCGCGCAGGGATATGGCTGCTGTGTGTCGTCGCTGTGCGGTGGCCCGGCCCTGCATCCGGTGTGGAAAGACAGACTTCCGAGTGGGACGGGTGACGCGCTCTGGCCCTGTATGTAATTCCTGTGCGAATTATTTTAGGGAGGCTGAGGCCTGTGAGCTTTGTGGCGAGTTGTCGAGAAGGCTAACGCGGGTATCTCGGTTCAATCATAATCTACGGCTTTGCCCAAAATGCGCCCATGCCGATCACGGAAACTGCCATGCCTGCCACCACCATAGACTTTTGGTGGTGACCGACGATGGGCGGCGCTTGTGCAAAGTATGTCTTGATGGCGGAATGATCCTCTGCCATGAATGTGGACAATCTATGCCGGCTGGCAGAGGTGCTCAGTGTGAGTCCTGCTATTGGCGATGCCTCATGAGAACGCGGATATCTATGAATCGGGCAGCTTTTTCTGTGCGGGTTATGGCGGATCATTTTGAGGGATTTGGTGCATGGTTGGCCGTCACTGTCGGGGATAACAAGGCGGCCATTTCCGTGAACCGCTATCTATCCTTTTTTCTGGAGATCGAGAAAGTTTGGGAGGCTATCCCCAACTATAACCGTTTGGTTGCTCACTTTGGCGCTGAAGGGCTACGCAGAGTGCGGCTTCCCATGCGATGGATGCAGGAAGTTGGGTTGGTGGTCAAAGATGTTGCTGTGCAGGCAGAGGATTCCGAGAAACGGCAAATTGCTGGTATGCTAAAAGCGCTGGAAGGCGATCCGGCAGGATTACGGATACTGAAAGGCTACCACGACACACTTTTGGTAGAGGTAAAGGCTGGAAAGCTGAGTTTGCGCTCCGCGCGCCTTGCCATGGTACCTGCGAAAGCCCTGTTGCTGGAGAACCAGAAAATGGGACTGAAGAAGCCAGACCAGAATACGGTGGAAGTTTATTTGGCTAAGGTGCCGGGTCAACGAGCAGCTTTATCGGGTTTTGTGCGATATTTGCGTGAGGTGCATTCGGCGGATGTTGTGGTGCCTAAAGTCAAAGATGGTGCCGCCCAAAAGGTCCGTCAGCGAAAATTAGAGCAGGAAATGCTGGCGATGATGCGTGAAAGTGGGGAGGGAGAGGAATTTCTGCGCCGGTGGGTGTCGGTGGGGTTGGCGTATTTTCATGGATTGCCGAGGAAGGTGGGGCGAGGGGTGGACCTGAAGATGCTGAAGGCTGATGGCGAGGGTGTGGTTTTGTACTTTTCAGGTAAGTCGTACTGGTTGCCCTCGTTCACTGGTATTCCACTCGTCCAGGACCGCCTCCATGCCAGATGCTGAGAGTCGTGGACCCTGGCCGTATCGGCATCCGGTTGCGAACCAGCTTGTGCTTGCGGTCCACGCTCACCGTAACCTTGTGGCCGTGATGGCTTTTCCCGTGCTTCCTGGTCCAACTGGCATCCCGATCCTTCTGCCGCCGTTTGGCCGGACGCCAGTCCGCCGGGACGGCGTTCTGCTCTAGGATCTCTTTATCCCCCTTGGTGAAGTGCTGCTTGGGAGCGGGCACCAAGGCCGCATCATGATTTGCCCCGCGTGGGCTTCCAGACTCTGGGCACGGATCTGTCGATCCAGTTCAGCGAACAGTGCCGCCACATCGTCCGCGTCGACGCGGTTCTCAAAGTTCCAGATGGTCGTGCGGTCCAGAATGTTCGCGGATTGCTCCAGACCACAGAAGTGTTGGAAACTGCGGCGACCCATGAGCTGGAGCTCGGTCTGCTCGTCGGACAGTCGGCGATACAGTCATAGACTTCCTGGCGGCTGGACGCTTGGAAGGATCTGGCCTGGGTACCGTTGGCGAAGGCACGTAGTTGCTCCAGGGTGCTGAGCTTGTCGGTATGTAGAGTCACGATCATCTCCGGATAATCCCAGACTCCAGTCCGCTTTCAAACCCATCTCAGCGTGGAAACACGCTATCCCGTTCAGACTCATGTGTCGTTGGACAAGGCTTTACCTTGACAGGAGATCGTTGTGAGGGATAATGCAAATATGCTCTGTCACACTGCTCCCATCGGACGTTGGCCTACAGGAGAAGCATCGGCGTCGAACGTTCTTTCCTGCCCTAGTTCTGCGAGGAGTTTTGTATTGCGTCAGAGGCTCCCCACCGTAAACAATACTACCCAACTGTTGGAATCTTCCGTCTGGATTTCCAATGATTCTCGCCCCGATATGCCATGTCGCCGGCCATTGATCTGGTTGGAGTGCTGCAATGCTAATGGTCGGAGGCTCACCTTGGACGCTTTCGTTGGTCCAGTATGGGCTGGAAGCGGTGCAGATCAAGCATCGGTAGAAACACAACGGAAGACTCCATGTCAATGCTAACCGACGTTGCTGAATCCAGCGCACGTATCTCGGGATTGACGTGGCAGAAAAATAACCATTTCATTCTTTTCGACGCAGCTGTGACACGCTATCCCGACAAGGTCGCCATATTCGACGCAGATCGTAGTTTCACTTACCAGGAACTGTTCGTGCGAGCTAGGAACCTAGCCGACGTATTGCGTGTTGCGGGAGTCGACAGGGACTCGGCGGTTGCCGTCTGCCTCCAACGGTCTACAAATTGGGTCTTAACGCTATTGGCGATATGGGAACTAGGCGGTTGTTACATACCCGTGGATAACATGGCCCCGGTAGAGCGAATCAGATATGTGCTCGACACCAGCGGAGCGTCAATCGCGATCATCGATGATACTACTGCCGAAAAGTTCGTCGATCTGGCAAGTCTCATCAACATTGAGCGTTGCTTTACGGAAAGCGTTCATGAGTCGGCCAGTGAGGCCCCGATCGGAAGCGAGGTCGGAGAATGTAATCGGGCCTATGTCATTTTTACCTCGGGCACTACGGGCTATCCCAAAGGTGTGCAGATCGATCACGGCAACGTGACGAACATGGTCATGGAGCATGTTCGCAGTGGAGAGATCAAATGCAGCGATCGGATTGCGCTGTGCATGTCCTTCGGATTTGATGCGTCAATCCGCGACATCGTCGGCGCATTAGCAACCGGTGCCACCTTGTATATCACCAGCGCAGAAGAACTCGAACTTTCGGCCTTTTGCCATATGTTGGCAGAGCGTCGGATCAGCTATGCAGTCGTGACGCCTACATTGCTGAGTGCGATCGGCGTGCCACCACCACTGCCTGACCTGAATACCATTGTCTTGGCCGGAGAAGCGCCGAGTCGCCAACTCATTCGAACTTGGGGGGTGGGCCGGTTGTTAATTAACGCTTATGGCCCAACCGAGGCGACGGTCTGCGCAACTAAGCGTCTCTACCCTGGCGGAGTCATCGGAGCGGATGAGCCAGTCTCTATCGGTCACCCTACCTATGGAATCCTTGCGGAGGTGCTGGATGAGAAATATGCCCCCGTACCAAAAGGCGATGTAGGGGAGTTGTATATCGGCGGCGCATCGCTGACCCGCCTAGGGTATATCGGTGATGCTGCGCTAAACGCACAAAAATTCGTTGACTTACCAACTATCGGTAAAGCATATCGAACTGGAGACAAATGTCGCCTATTGCCGAATAACGAGTTGGAGTGGGTGGAACGCTTAGACGACCAGATCAAGATCAACGGTTTTCGCATTGAGTGTGCAGAAGTTAGGGAGGCGATTACAACCATTCCCGAGGTCACCGAATGTCTGGTTCGCCCATGGCGGACCGCTGCACGCACCTATCTGATCGCCTATTTGGTAATGCGTTGGACTCGAAACCGCCTGTCACGCGAGTCCATCGCGCAATATGTCAAGGATGCGATTCTCAGACGATTACCAGCATATAGCATCCCTTCGTTCATCATCGAACTGGATGAAATACCAATGAATATCAACGGCAAGGTAGATATCAAAAGGCTGCCAATGCCAACATCTGACACGACGCATCATCCGCCGTCCGGATGTAACGAAATAGAGGCCGCGCTTTGGGATGTCTGGTTTGACGTGTTGCCGAAAGATCTGGCAATCGGGTTTTCAATTGACACGGAGTTTCACGCAGGTGGCGGAAGCTCTATTGAAGCGCAACAAATTCTTCACCGAGTCGCTCAGCAGTGGCATTGCAGAATACCCTACCACATGTTTCTGGATGGGCGCGGTACTATCCGCTGGACAGCACAGCTGCTACAAGCAGGAGTTACCAAAGCCTCTGTAGCCAGATCGGAACAAGCTTGTGAAAGCGGCGATCTTTCGATCTATGTTAAGCCCGCTGCTCCTTGTCTTTCAATTGTCCGACAGGAAAGTCGCAGCGAGAACCCAACTCACCACTTTCTCTTGACTGGCGCGACCGGATTCCTGGGTGTGCACCTGCTAGCAAGCTTAGTTCGTCTTGGCGTCGAGGTGACATGTCTAGTCCGGTCGGATGCCGAATTATCAGTTGTCATGCGCCTACAGCGCACCTTAGACAAATACGACATTCCCTTGAATGTCCGGGAAGAAGGTATTGAGATTGTCGTCGGGGATATCACGGACGTGGACTTCGGTTTGTCGCGCCACGAATTTCGACGGCTTTCACACAGCATCGATGCTATCTTCCACTGCGCCGCAGACGTGGACTTCATCAAGAGTTACGAGCAGCTCGCGCCCACCAATGTAAAAGGGACGGCGCAGATTCTTCGGTTTGCGGCCGCAGGGCGAATAAAGAAATTCAATTACATCTCGACCCTAGCGGTTTTCTTTTCAACGCAAGCCGCCACAGGGAGTTCAGGCGAGTCATCTTCTTCACATTACAGTCGAGGTCTATTCGGTGGCTACGCACAGAGCAAGTGGGTTTCCGAACAGATCGTGATGGACGTCAAGAGCCAAGGTTTAGACGTTAAGATTTTTAGACCTGCACGACTTTGGGGCAACACGCAAACGATGCGGCATCACGAACAAGATCTCTATGTCCGCTTGCTGAAGCTAATTGCTCTGACAGGAAAAGCTCCCGATATCGATTACTCAATGGACTTCACGATGGTCCGAAACGCTGCGGACGCTATGGCGCGGCTTGCATTGGTTGCTCCTGCAGACTTCTACCATATTCTGGACGAAAGGACGGTGCATCTCAAGGATCTTGCCGAATGGGTTAATGAATCGGGCCACAAAATCGAGATGATTAGCTATGAAAACTGGTTACACATCTTGAACACTGAGCTTGCGGCCAAGACGCTCGGACCGCTGGTCTCGGTATTCTTAGATCCCATCAATTGTCACGGCACTCTGTTCGACAACTTGCTGCGCCTGCCAAGATACGCAACTGGCGTATTTCCGAACGATAAGGCCAAACAGATGCTGGGCAATTCAATGTTATTTACGCGAGGTGACACGCCAAAGGAGTATATTAAAAGGTGTTTTAAAGCATGGCACAGCCAGAAAAAAACCACCTGCGTTTAGCGGAATTGGTATGAAAATAACATCAAACCCAATCTTTCTCTGGGCGCATCCACGGTCGATCTCCACCGCCTTCGAACGAATCTTCATCGAGCGGGGGGACTTCAACGTTATTCATGAGCCATTTTCGCAAGCTTTTTTCTTCGGAGGAGAAAGGGGGCATGCAAGGTTCGCCGATCAGCCCGTGCAAGCAGGGTACACTTTCAAGGAAATCTGGGACGATATTGAGCGGGTGGGTCGAGCAAACGGGAAACCGTGCTTTGTCAAAGAACTCGCGTTTCACATGCGGACGCCGTTACGAAGCAAGTTTCTTTCACAGATCATCAGTACCTTCCTCATCCGCCATCCTGAGAAGTCGCTCGCGTCCATGTATAAGAAACTGCCGGATTTCGACTGGATTGAAGCTGGCTATGAGTCGCTCTACGAGATATATGAGGAATCGTCGCGCCTGCAACCTGAGGCTGTGATCGTATTTGATGCAGACGACCTTCTCCGAAACCCAGTGACGATGCTGAAGGAATATTGTAGCAGCATTGGCGTAGCATTCCTGCCGCATAGTCTGAGTTGGGAGCCAAAGGTCATTCCAGCTTGGAAATCGTGGGAAGGTTGGCACGACGAGGCGCAGTATAGTAATGGCCTCATGCTGGAGGCGCAGAAGAACGCTTCTGTCCTGCCAGACCGTGTCCATCGAATGATCGAACGAGCGATGCCGATTTATCAGGCAATGAAGTGTATTGCCGACAGAACTTGGCACGAGGCCGAACGACACAGACGTAAAGGGGATCAGGGCGATTGTCAAATATCCGACGAAATTCAGCAGTGAGTATGGCCGGTCCGTGCTGATTGTAGTATATTTTCATGCACTACGCCTTCGCTAGTACCAAGCATGCTGTTCACAATTGAGGTGGAGAATGGGTGGATGCTCTCAGAGACGCTAAAATGACTACATCGCTCCTCAATCTGCGGAGTGCCTCGTCAAAATGGGGGCCAAAGGTGACAATATGAATGTAATGCTGATAGTAAACGCTAGATGCTATGTTTTTAAGGCTGCTCTGAAAATGCTGTTGGACATGGAGGAGTGAATGAGTACGTATTGGAGCCCGGCGTTGGCTGATTTGGTCCCATATATTCCGGGTGAGCAGTCTAATCAGGTGGGCTTGGTCAAGTTGAATACCAACGAAAACCCATTTGGTCCCTCGCCCGCGGTCATTGAAGCGCTACGAGTGTGGCCAGGCGACAGGTTAAGGCTCTATCCTGACCCTGATTCCACAGCTCTGCGCGAGGCGCTTGCGCATTATCATGGTGTCGAGATCGATAGCGTCTTTGTTGGGAACGGGTCTGACGAAGTGCTCGCCCATGCGTTTTGCGCACTACTTAGGCATGACCTGCCGATCTTGATGCCGGACATCAGTTACTCTTTCTATAAAACTTTTTGTTTGCTATATGATATTGATTATATGGAGCTTCCACTTGACGCGAACTATCGCATCAACGTTCGCGATTATGGAGCACTTTGTGGGGGTGTCATTTTAGCAAACCCCAATGCACCGACCGGGCATGCCATCAGCAACGCTGAGATAGAATATCTGCTGACGTTGCACCCAAATCAAGTTGTAATCGTTGACGAGGCATATGCGGATTTTAGTGGCGCTACTGTAATCCCATTACTGGATCGTTATCCGAACCTCCTGATAGTTCGGACCTTCTCCAAGTCACGTAGTTTGGCAGGCATCCGCGTCGGCTATGCGCTGGGGAACTCAGAGCTGATCGCGGGTTTAGATTTGGTCAAAAACAGCTTTAACTCGTACCCTTTGACGTCGCTTTCGATTGTAGCGGCAATCGCATCGCTGGGTGACCAGAGTTACTTCACCGGCACCATTGCTGAGATCGTGCGACTACGCCAATGGATATCAGAAGAGCTTCGACATCTGGGGCTGACCGTGTTACCGTCGTCAACAAACTTTATCTTTGTAACCCATCCAACTTATACCGCTTCGCAACTCATGACTGGTTTGCGCCGACACAGAGTGCTGGTCAGGCATCTCAATGGGCCGCGTATCCAAAACTTCCTGCGAATCACCATTGGTTCCGAAAGCGACTGCTTTGGTTTACTGGCAGCTTTCGAGATGGTTTTATCTGAACAGTTCTCTGTGTCTTAACCTGATTAGGCAGCCTCTTGGAGTTTATTGCGGGACCCGAAAGGCTGTGTTACGATATTAATCGTTAAAGGTAAAGTGGGCTTGAGGGACAACTGGATATGCATGGTAGGAACGGCTCTTAATCCACCAAATCCTCCACAAGTTCCAGAAGATCCTAAGGGTTGCTGGGACTTGCGTGGGGGAAGAGAAGCCACCACATCTGGGCTATAATTAGTCTAATTGCCAATTCGAACGAGCACTATCACCCCTCCCGTGAATATCTTGTATGCTGCTGACAACGCGAAACCCTTGCGATAAGGTCCCAGCATTCGATTGACAACAAAGATTAGCATGTGCGCTTCGGTATCAATTGCCGCCAGTCGTATTGCCGAAAAGTCGAAATAGTAACCGACTTTTGGATAAAGTGCCTTAAACACACTCTCCTTTGCTGAAAATAACAGCGTGAGCGCCTTATGGTAGGTTAGTCCGCACGCCGCAAGCAGATCGCACTCCGTGCGGTCCGCTGCCTGCGCTTCCAGTGCGCTACAGATATATGGTGCAATCCAGTACTCGATATCTATGCCAATAGTATCGGTATGCGTGGTGCGCCAAACGGCGCAAAGTGCCTTGTTTTTCGCATGACTTATTGAGCCGACGATACCTATGGGCCAAAGCGGGCATCGCCGTTCATCCGATTCGATGTCACATTTAAAGAAACCGAGCCTCTCCAGTGCGAGTTTTGCCACATACCGTCCCGCGAGGTATTCAGCTCTTCTTTTTATTACAGAACTGGCGATTTCTTCAGTAAAAGAAATCCCCAACCTCTGATACAAATTGTCCATAAACTTCGAGACATCAAAGCTGACGAGCATAAAAACGCCGTCGGGGTTTGACTGCAACGTATTCGCAGAAATAATAAAGCCCCCCTCTTCATTTACTGAAGGAATACCCTGAAAACGCTTCATGCCTCCCTCTTAACTTTTTTCAACTGCGAATCGGACGACTACATGCTCCATGCAGGCAGATGTTTCCCAGACACTCCGTGCAACGCGCTCAAAGGAAATGAAGTCTTGAGGCTGCCAATGGATATTTGCACCCAAGGCAACCACTCGTCTACCTAGAGCCTAGTCCGATGTGGTCACGCACCCCTCATGCTCATGGCACCCACCCAGTACCTGCAGCGCTACCAAGACGTCCGTGCGGGCCGGATGTCCTGGACGCAGATGACTCGCGCATACAGGCGGTCTTGTTGTCTCCCCGGAATACGCCCTAAAGTTCAGTATAGTACCACTCCTACCTTTTTCAACGCATTCCGTGCTGCTGATTCGCAAGCCACTTTGTTACTTTTTGAATTCCTATGCGGGAACGTCCAAGCCTGTCCTGGGCAGGATTTTAGCAAGCCTGTGCTAAACACCCCATTAGTTAGCGGAAGATTCTGCATGACTAATGTGATCCATTTACCTATTTCCTTTTCTTTATCGAGTCGGAAAACCAGACCACTAAATGAATCTTCTATGTTTTTCGTAGTTCCATCGGATTGAGTCTCTGTCCATGTGCGTCGTTCTATCTCTATTATGAACACATAACCTACGCTGGATCGAATCCATATAACCGAGACACCACGTTGGCGCTTCGGTGTGGTATCAATGATTGACCAAGTATAGCCCTTGTTCCCCTTGTTGAGTGATGGGAAGGGTATCATTAATGGTCTCACACCACTCTGCGCGCCATTTTTTAACGTATAAAATCCGATGTCAAAGATATTCTCACTATATTGTTTGGCTAGTCGGCGGAGAGCTTCCCACATATCTAATAAAGCACCACTTGATTCTAGCTGGATCGGCTCGTGGATAGACGCACGTCCAGTGTCCTTGCCTGTACCATGGGGTTCACCGGCAGAGACTGCCGAATTGAAGGCTGGGCTGATAATTGCCTTTCCATCCCTCGTGCTTTGCGTGCGCGATCGCCTGATAGGGATTAATACGGGCGATCTCCCAAGCCACTCCCATTTCGATTCATCCAGGTCTACAGCCCCTGTTCCTTGATCGGGCGCTTCATCTTCGGTCAGTGACAACCCTTCTGGGACCAAAGTACAGGTCACGCGTACAGCGCCTGTCCATGCCGATCCATTTATCGTTTCTTCGTCCGCTTCTCCAGTTTTATTTGTGTTCGCACGATCATATAAGATATTTGGGCTCTTCGGTGGAGACATGCCGAGTATGTTCAGAGCTAGGAATGTTTTTGTTTTTGGAATGTTGATCCCAGCTACGCGGATCTTGCCTAGCCCCTGATTCCATGGCGACACTTTCAGGAAAATAGGTTTGGTGCCCGACATGCTTTCTGCCTGAGACCAAATTTGCTTTGCTTGGTTACGCGCATAGGAATCGTATTTCAGGTGTGCGAGGAAAAGGGCATCGTCGTCAAGCATGTCTCGGCCCAGACAAATTGCCCATGTTCCCGGGTTGGATGGCAATGGTTCAGATGGTGTGGCAAAAAATCGCCGTTCAGCAGCACTCCAAGGCAAGGTCACTAATATACGTTTGACTGTTTCGGAAAATCCATAGCAGCGGGAGAAAAACTCCATACAAGGAATCAGAAGCGATGATGTATTTTCATCCTCTGTAGAGAAGTGGAGCAGCCAACTGTCAGCCATCGCATTGGGACAACCCGTGAATATGGGGTACATATCACGGGGAATGAGTCTACGCTCATCTGATATGGCGTTTTTACCTATGGAAGAGTAGTGCCATCCGGCTGGTGAAAAATTGACGTCAAGTATCTTGGTGGTGTAACTGGCTCTGGCGACCAGTTTGCCGTCGTGCCATACAGTTCCTATGCGCATAAACCCTAGGCTGGTGACGTTAACGCGCTTGCATTGAAAATTATTCAGTAAAATCCCTTCGCCATCGATTTCGCGAAACAGGACAGTCACTTTTGGCTGGTATTTGTCGGAGCGGTTGGGCGACAGCACCCCATACCACCAGACCATAAAGCGTCTGTCAGTCAGATTGCCTATGTCTATGAAAACCGGGGCGTGGGCTTTTTCTAGGGGAATTTTTTCCATGATCCACCAAAAGGCCCCACGGTCTGAGCGAGAATGTCTGTGTTGTAGCAGCTATTGTCAGAATGTAGCTTTAATTGGTGGAAGTCACAACCACCGCCCACCAGCGCCGCTGAAGA
>JAQTMP010000015.1 GCA_028714275.1 Candidatus Paceibacterota bacterium | reverse complement strand
GACTTCGACGAACCACGGCGTGGTCAACGGTGCAGCCATTTTGAACGGGGACTCTATCAACTCCGGTACCATCAATGGCAATACCACGCTGAACGGTACTTCCTTCAATGCTTCGACAGTAAATGGGGATCTGACATTCGGCACTTTCACTTCAGCTTATGGCCAAGTGACTCTTTCCGGCTCGACTAATTTTCTCGGCACGAGCCATGTCTCCGGAAGCATTCTAGACCACGTGGGCAATCCAATCACCTCGTGGTTGTTCAAAGATACAAGCGTAAATGCAGGCTACACGATAGGGAACTCATTCTTCAATGCCTCATCCACCAACACCGGCACGGTTGTCGGCAATGCCTACTTCAGTGACTCATCGTCAAACGCAGGCACGGTCACTGGGACAGCTGATATATATTATTCATCCGCTACTCCTTTGGGAGGAACCACAGGTGGGGCAGTCACGTACCACTCGTATCCAAACTCCGATTCATTCAGCAATATTTCCGGAGACAATGATTGGAACAATCTCTCCAACTGGTTTACGGATACGACACTCGCTATTCCTCTCGGCCGCACACCGACAACCGGTGAAAATATTGTGCTCTTCGCCTCGACCACCTTGCCTTCGGATATCACAAACGATGTCTTCTTTGCGGTAAGCAGTAGTACCCTAAATGGAGCCGGACACACCCTCACGGGCAATCTTTCTGGTAACGGAGCCTACACTGCCGTCTTAGGTTCGCAGCCAGCTTATGGTTTCAGTATTCAAAACATTACGGTCACAGGTTCATCTACGGCTATTGGAGGGGATGGATCAAAAGGTGGAGTCATCAATCTCTTAAATGCAGTCACTGGCCCTGTTCAAGTAAATGGTGGTGATCCAGTAGGCGATGGAGGAGATGGGGGCTTTATCAATGCCACCAGTGCTAGAGCTATTGTATCAAATACTCCAATGGTTGCGGACGGAGGAGCCGCCCAGGTCTGCGGCTCTGGAGGGAATGGGGGAAATATCAATCTAATCGATACCACAGGCTACGTCACTTCTGTCAATCCTGGATCTGGAGCGGGTAGCTGTGCCGTACCAGCGGTCCCGGGAGCCGTGTATTCATACTCCACTCCTCCTTCTCCTCCTTCCAACTCATCAGTCGAAACCAACACCCCATCAGGTGGGGGCAGTACAGGCGAATACGTCCCAGGCGTCACTCATCCTGTCACCTTCACCTCTCCTTTTTCTTATGGCAGCAATCTCTTGAATGTCAATCTTCCAAATGCCTTGAATCTCAGACCCCTCCCAGTCTTTGGCGGCACCTCCACCAACTCTTTCTCTTTCAAGGAACCTCTTTCGAAGTTTCTCTTTGAGCCACTCTCCAATTCAATCCAGGCTTTCTTAAATAAAGCCTCGAAACTCAAAACATTTTTGGCAGATCTTGGTATTTCATATTCTCAAGACCTTGCGGCTGCGCATCTTTCTCCAGTAGCTATTCCTACTCAGGACTCAGCAAAAATTCCTCCAGGCCTATTCTCAGTTTCTTTAAATGGCAAGAAAATTTCATCCACCCTCACTTCTAGCGCTGCTCACTCACTCATTCAAAAAATCTTTATCTCGGCCAAGACCAATGCGCCGATTGACATTAGTCTCATTCCAATTGGAACAGGTAAAGTGACGGCTTCTTTCAGCGGAAAAACCTTTATTTTTGCGCAAGATCCAACTTCCAAATCGACTCCTCCTCTATATCTCCTCTCCCTCTCCACCCCCCCAACCCCCGGCACCTACTACCTCACTTCTCCTTCCACCCCCATCACCCTCGAAATCACCATCCTAAAACCTCTCGCCACCTCCACCTCTTCCACCACCCCCTCTTCAGCCAAGCCACCAAACCTCTGGCAGAAGCTGTGGAACCTGGTAGGAGGTTGGTTTGGTAGAAAGTAAAGAATCCATTATTATTAAATTATCCATTTAGCCAATTATTATGTTTAAATTTACAACCGGTATCCTCGACAAGACACGTTTAGCTTCAAATGTCCTGATGTTCATCCTGCTCATAGGTAACATCTTCTTCAGTATCCAATACAATGAGAACCTGAAGCAGCAGGCCATTGCCAAGGCTCAGGCTGAAGCTGATTCTCAGGCTGTCGCTGCCCACATCCAAGTCTCCAGATTCCTCAAGGAATTCATTGATGTGGTCCTAAACACCAAAGGCACCATTGCCTTTGCTGACCGAGTAAAACTCGAAAACGACGTCCAGCAGCTTAAGGATGCTGATATCTTGAAGCTCTGGAATGCCTTTGTAGCAAGCAAGGATGCCAAGTCTGCCCAGGACAATACCGTCAAACTGATGAGTTTGTTGGCGAACAAGATGTTGTAGGGTAGAATGGGGGAATGAAAAAAATAAAAGTAGCCATCAATGGAGCGGGCCGCATCGGCCGGGCTTTTTACAAGCTTGCCTCAAAGCGGGATGATTTAGAGATAGTGGCCATCAACGATCTTGCCGATATTGGTAACATTGCCTATCTTCTTAAATATGACAGTGCCTATGGCCCGAGTGGCCTCGATGTCAGAGTGGGTGAAGATAAAGGAGAGGGTAAGGCGGAAGGCCAAAAAAACTTGATCATCAACGGCAAGGAAACAAAATATTTGAGCGAAAAAGATCCAGCCGCCTTGCCATGGAAAGATTTGGGAGTAGACGTGGTAGTGGAGTCAACCGGTCTCTTTACTAGTCGCGAAAAATCCCAGGCGCATATCACGGCGGGTGCCAAGAGAGTGGTCATTAGTGCTCCGTCCAAAGACGCTGCTGGCGCTCCTCAGGCCGCTACTATCTTGATGGGTATCAATGATGAAAAATTCAAAGATAGCCCGGTCACTTCAAATGCTTCGTGTACCACCAACGCCGCCAGTCCTCTGATGGCTATTCTCGATGAAGCGATTGGGATTGAAAAAGCTTTGCTCAATACTACACATGGATACACCGCTTCGCAGTCTATAGTGGATGGTCCGGCTAAAAAAGATTGGAAGGAGGGTCGCGCGGCGGCCCATAATATAGTGCCCACTTCGACCGGGGCGGCCATAGCCGTCACTCTCGCACTGCCTCAGCTTGCTGGAAAGTTCGATGGCATCTCTTTACGTGTACCGGTGATTGCCGGCTCTATTGTGGATGTTACTTTTATAGCTAAACGGGCGACAACGGCCGAAGAAGTAAATACTATTTTGAAAAAAGCCGCAGCCGATCCTCGCTGGCAGAAAGTCTTTTCGGTCACAGATGAGCCTCTCGTGTCATCTGATATTGTGGGGTCGGCTTTCGCTTCGATTGCCGACCTTGGTCTCACCCGAGTCGTTGACGGCAATCTAGTCAAAGTTCTCGCTTGGTATGACAACGAAGTGGGGTACACCCACGCACTAGTAGAGCACGTCATCGAGGCGGGGAGTAATTTGTAATAAGTAAAGAGTAAAAAAGTAAAATGGATCTTTCGAAGGGTTATGAAAAGATAAAAGCATGGCAAAAAGGCATGGACATAGTCCATGAAGTGTATATTCTCACAAGTACATTTCCAAAGTCTGAAATTTACGGTCTAAGTTCTCAAATGAGAAGAGCCTCTGTTTCTATACCGTCAAATATTGCAGAGGGTTATCGGAGAAAAGGTAAAGAATATGGCCATTTTCTCACTTTTGCCTTTGGTTCAGGATCAGAACTTGAGACACAGTTAAAAATATCAAGACGTTTGGGCTACGCTACCCAAGGGTCTCATTCTAAGATAGAATTAATTTTAGAAGAGGTAATGAAGCTTCTTAATGTTATGATTAAAAATTGTAGGTAGTGTCATTGTTTCTCTTACTCTTTATTATATTACTTTTTACCTATTCGCTTTATGAAAATCTTCCTCGCCTCAGATCATGCGGGCTATGAACTTAAAGAAAAAGTCGGAGTGTGGCTCCGGGAGCTTGACCATGAAGTGGTGGACCTAGGCCCCTATCAGTTTTTGGCTGATGACGACTATCCAGATTATATAAAATTGGCGGCCGAGGAGCTGAGTAAGGCCTGCGTCAAGTACCACTCCTTAAAATCTGTAGCCAACGACCTCGAAATAGATCCCGATTGTGCTCGGGCTATTATTTTTGGCTATTCAGGGGAGGGAGAGGCCATGGTAGCCAATCGTTATCCTGGGGTGAGAGCTACGGTGTATTATGGCGGGCCTATGGATATTATTTATTTATCCCGTCAGCACAATGATGCCAACACTCTTTCTTTCGGAGCGCATTTTGTCAAAGAAAAAGAAGCCCGCGAAGCTCTAGAGCTTTGGATGAATACAGAATTTTCAGGCGACGAGCGCCACATTCGCCGCCTGAAAAAAATTGACCAGCCTTTGGGCCCAGATATTATTTAAAAATCTAATTTACCCATATGTCACGCATAGTTTCAACCCGCATCCTTCCAGCCATCTTGCCAAGTAGCCTGTGGGATTTGACTGACCAGCTGGAACGCTATCGAGGTCTAGTGCCAATGGTCCAGATTGATGTTTGCGATGGCCATTTTACCCCTAAAGCCAGCTGGCCCTACACCAAAAAAGCGGCCGGTCAAGATGGAGAGGCGGGCGATCTTGAGAAATTGATGGACGAGGAAGAGGGCCTCCCTTTTTGGCAAGATTTTAGTTTTGAAATTGATTTGATGGTTAGTGATCCAGAAACAGAAGTAGAGAAATGGATCATGGCTGGCGCCGAAAGAATTATTTTTCATCTCACTAAAGGAAGCATCGAAGAAAAAAAAGAAAAGTTTTTGACATTAGCTAGCGTGCTGCTTGATAGAAATGTTGAAGCAGGCTTGGCTTTGCATCTTGATACAAAAATAGACGATGATCTTGCCCTCATTTCAGAAATCAGAGCTGCGGGAGAGGTGACCGGAGTGCCCTTGCATGTGGTGCAGGTCATGGGTATCACCCACGTCGGTTTCCAAAGCCAGCCTTTCGACGAGAGGGTCATAGGAAAACTCCAAGCCTTGCACACAGCCTTTCCAGATCTCACTTTGTCTGTTGACGGGGCTGTCTCTCACGAAAATGCTGGGGATCTTGCAGACGCTGGAGCTACCCGGCTAGTGGTTGGACACGACCTCACCCAAACCCTGGATGTGGCAGGCGAAATCTCTGCACTCGAGGACAGTTTTTAAAATAGCGACTTCTAAAATTTGGCTAAAGTGAGTTATTTTTTGCTATACTTATGTCAATGCTCACTGATCATGAAATTATAGCTCTTGAAAAAAAGGCCAATGACATTCGCCAGTCAATTATTTCGATGCTAGTCACGGCTGGCTCGGGCCACACCGCCGGGCCTCTGGGCATGGCGGATGTTTTCACGACTCTTTATTTTCATTCTCTCCGACATGATCCCCACAAGCCAGCATGGTCTGAACGCGACAGGCTTGTGCTTTCCAATGGACACATTTGTCCTGTGCTTTATGCGACGATGGCTCACAGCGGGTATTTTCCAATTGAAGAATTACAAACTCTCCGCAAATTTGGCTCACGCTTGCAAGGTCATCCTCATCGCGCTTTCTTGCCGTATCTTGAAACAAGCTCTGGGCCACTCGGCTCGGGACTTTCCCAGGCAGTGGGAATGGCTATTGCGGATCGTATTGACGGTGTCCAATCATCGAGCTCTCAGATCGCTCGCTTTATTTATTGCCTAATGGGTGACGGAGAGCTTGATGAAGGGCAAAACTGGGAAGCCGTCATGCTCGGGGCTAAAGAAAAGCTCGGCCATTTGATTGCGATTGTTGATCGAAATAATATTCAGATCGACGGCTTCACTGAAGACGTTATGCCTATTTCACCCCTTGCTGACAAGTGGAGTGCGTTCGGCTGGCATGTGCAAGAAATTGATGGCAACAATATTCTAGAAATTGCCAATGCCATTGAAAAAGCTAAAACTATTCTTGATAAACCCTCGGTCATTATTGCGCGGACGATACCTGGGCGAGGGGTGGCCGAATTTGAGGGTAAGCCAGAATGGCACGGTAAACCGCCAAACAAAGCCGAGGCGGAGATGGCCCTCCGCGAGCTCCGCACTTTGGGTGGAAAAATCCAGAGCGAGCACGAGTAACCTAAAAATAGCTAAAATTTTTTATAAAAAATGACCCACATCGATCCAAAACTAAATCCTAAAATTTTTGACACCAATGCCGACACCACCATCGAGCAGACGCCTATTCGGAGTGGTTTTGGTGAAGGATTGGTCAAAGCGGGTGAGGAAAATGAGAAGGTGGTCGGACTCTGTGCTGACCTGATCGAATCAACTAAAATGCTGGCCTTTCAGAAAAAATTTCCAGAGCGTTTTGTGGAGCTTGGCGTCGCAGAGCAAAACTTGGCTTCGGTCGCTTCCGGCATGGCCGCTATGGGCAAGATTCCTTTTATCAGTTCATACGCCATGTTTTCTCCTGGGAGAAATTGGGAGCAGGTTCGGACTACTATATGCTACAACAACGTGCCGGTGAAAATTGCCGGCTCGCACGCGGGAGTCTCGGTAGGGCCAGACGGAGGAACCCACCAAGCTATCGAGGATATGGCCCTGACCCGAGTCATTCCCAACATGGTGGTGATTTCTCCATGCGATGCAGTCGAAGCGCGCAAGGCGACCATAGCGTGCGCAAGGACAAGCCAGCCTACGTACCTTCGCCTTGCGCGCGAAAAAACCCCAGTCATCACCACAGAAGAGACTCCTTTTGAGATTGGCAAAGCCCAAGTTTTTTTCCAGCCAGATACAGCCCGCGCCAACGCCATTGCTTTGGCCAAAATCAATAGTCAGTCCTTGCTCAAAAAATCGATACCCGCAAAACCAGAAAAAATAGTCCACCAGATAGATGTCGGCATCATTGCTACCGGCGCCTTAGTCTACAAAGCTATTCGGGTAGCTAAACACCTCGAAGGGCAGGGGGTTGCGGTAAAAGTACTCAATCTCTCCACCATCAAGCCTCTTGATGTCGAAGCGGTGACTGATCTTGCCCGCGAATCAGGCGCCATCGTCACGGTTGAGGAACATCAAATAGCAGGGGGCATGGGGAGTGCCGTAGCCGAATGTCTAGCCAGCACTTGTCCAGTGCCGATGGAATTTATCGGAGTGCGGGATCAGTTTGGTCAGTCGGGTACACCTGAAGAATTGCTGGAACATTACGAAATGGGTGAGAGACATATTACCAAGGCTGTTAAAAAAATCCTCAAGAGAAAGTAAAAAAAGAAAAAACCGAGGGTGCTACGCTCGGTTTTTTTGTTTAAATTTTTTCAGGTCCCCATTCCACTAGATGTGCTGGGCATTTCTGACGTATCCTCCACGGATACAGATATAAATGCCAAACGGACTTTCTCGCTTGATAGTCCAATCGTCACACACCCTCTTTTCTTCGTTGGGGATATCGTGCTGATCGGTCACCGCGAAAACACTTTCACGAACGAGGTTTGCGTTGCCCACTATCAAGATCCTTTTTTCGATAGTCTCACCCTTGCACCATTCAGCCATGGATTCGATGCAATCGCTGCCGATGTTTTGGTTGAGGTATTTTTTTTCCAGGATTCGGACGGTGGTCCGGACTCCCTCGAGGATATTGTCGCGCACATCGAAAGGTCTTTTGTCATTGCCGTCTTTGAGCACGATGACCATGTCAAAGCAGGGCACGTGGCTCAGGCGTTCTTTTTGAGTAATCTGACTGATTTTGCTGCGGACACGCTGCGCTGCCCGCCGTAAGCCATCCTGAGTCTGACAGATCTGGTGTCCTGAATTGACAAACAAGGTGCTGGCGTAGCCCAAAACTGCTGCTGGATTTCTAAGCATAAGTTTCAAAGGGTTTCAATTTTCACTTTCTAGAGCAACAATACCTGTCTTGGCTATATATTGTCAACAGACCAACCTTGGGGTGCCTCCAATAAAAATTTTTCCAATTGTTCGCGATTGAGAAGCCCTTTTTGAGCGCCGACTTGCTGTACGACTGAGGCTGAGTTGACGCAGCCCCATTTCAAAGCCTCTGAGATGTCTTTTCCAAGGACCAGGGCGACTATAAAGGTAGATGAGAAAGCATCGCCAGCACCGGTGCGTTCATAAGCAGGGCGAGGATCTGGATACTCAGGAACAAAAAGAGAGACAACAGTGTTTTCCTGGCCCACTTGATTTTTTTCAACGTAACGAGCGTACGCTCCGTCTGGCCCATCGGTGATGACTACAATTTCTGGCCCAAGAGCGGCGATTTTTTCCAATAATATTTTTACCTGAGCCTTACGCTTTTCTTGCGTCCCTGGATGGGCTGCGTTGGGCATTCCTAATATCAGTTCCGCCTCCTCGACATTGCAGAAAAAAACCTTGCTTCTTTTGTATATTTCCGCAAGGGCTTCCTTGCCGAGTTTTATTTGAAAAGTGCCCGGTTGAAAAACCAAATTGACTTCTGGATGAGCGATGAGGTATTGCTCAATTTGCTTGTGATAGTCTAGAGCATTTTCACCAAGGGAGCTGAGGTAAAGCCATTTTGGAGAAATGATTTCAGGCAGCTTGTAGGGGTAGGTTTCGTGTTTAATTAAAATAGTGCGCTCTTTTTCAAACCAGAGGACATAATGATAATTGGTATTCAGATCTTGATGGACCGTGATGAGGCTGGTGTCCACGGTTTCTTTGTGTAGGCGGTCCAGGCACTCCCGCCCATGCTGATCACCGCCGATATCTGTCACTAAAGCGGCTTTGAGTCCAAGGCGGGCAGCAGAGACGGCAGCGTTGGCGCTGTTGCCAACAGCTGGCACCTCTTCGGCAAAATCGTAGGGTATTTTATCTGCAAAAGGCATGCAGAGTTCAAGCGCGCCTGATTCAGCATTGTGATTTTCGCGGGCAATTTTCAGACGGATAAAAGCGTCAATCACGGTATCTCCGATGGCGACAAATTCGATGTTTTCTTCCGAGGTTTTCATTGGGTCTTATTCTAGCATATGTTACAATATATCTCATGCTAAAAGTGAAGTCTTTACGCCAGTATATTTCTGAAGCCTCTGCCCAGAAAAAAGCCATTGGCCATTTCAATATTTCCAATCTCGAAGGTTTTTGGGCGGTGGTCAGAGCGGCTCAGGCTGTTTCCGAGAAAGTTTTTGGGGAGAAAAATAAAGTGCCGGTGATTGTGGGGACATCAGAAGGGGAGAGAGACTTCATTGGCCTCACTCAGGCTGTGGCTTTAGTGAGAAGCGTCCGCGACTCCGGGCAGCCAGTCTTTTTAAATGCAGACCACACGTATTCTTTTGAAAGAGTTAAAGAGGCTATTGATGCTGGGTATGATATGGCTATTTTTGATGGGGCCAAACTTTCCATTGAAGAAAACATCACGCAAACAAAAAAGTGTGTCGAGTATGCTCGGACAAAATCCAGCGGTTTTTTGTCAAAAATTTTTTGGAATGACCCGCGTGATATTTTACTCGAAGGAGAGCTCGGCTATATTGGTCAGTCGTCAAAAATTCTAGACGCTATTCCAGAAGGAGCCATGGTCAATGCTGAGGCTTTAACCAAACCTTCCGATGCTGTGCGTTTTATCAAGGAGACAGGGATTGATCTTCTCGCTCCCGCCGTTGGAAATTTTCATGGCATGCTCCGTGGCGGTAAAGACCCCGCCCTCAATATTCCTACCGTCGCTAGCATATACCAAGCCGTCGGTCTTCCGCTCGTTCTCCATGGGGCTTCTGGCAACTCAGCTGAAGACATTGCTAAAAGTGTTGAAAACGGGGTGGCTATTGTGCATGTCAGCACAGAGCTCAGAGTAGCGTATACAACGGCCCTCAAGGCCTCCCTGGCAGCCCAGCCGGATGAAAATACGCCCTACAAGCTCAGTATTCCAGCCCTGAATGCCATGCAGAAGCTGGTTGAGAAGAAAATCCGTATTATTCAGCGAATTGTTTAACGATTGTTCGGCCGCTATTATTTTGATACTATAAAGCCATGTCAGATCTTCAATTTGAAGACAACCAATCAGCCTCTTCAGCTTACAGAGCAAAGACAGGTCAACAATCAAACCAACGAAGACCCCAAGTAGTCTATTTTTTGGCGCTGGTGGTCGTAGTAGTAGTGGTCATCGCTGTTTTTTTAGCTATCCGCGTCACCGCTCCAAGTCATCAGCCTATTACGCAAGAGCAGATCTATCAAAAGTAATTTTTATGTCAAAAATAAAATTTGGAAAAAAATCCGGCTTTACTTTGATTGAACTTTTAGTCGTCATCGCCATCATTGCCCTTTTGTCGGCGGTGGTTTTGGTGGCTTTGACTTCAGCTCGCCAAAGAGGGAGGGATGCCCAGCGTATTTCAGATATTCGTCAGCTTCGCAATGCTCTCCAGCTTTATTACACTACCAATAAAACTTTTCCAACTTCTCTCGCGGGTCTAGTGCCTACTTATATTTCTAAATTGCCGACAGATCCGCTTGGCAACACGGGCGCCGCCTGCCGCAATGGCAGCTATTGCTATTCTGTAGATGTCATACCCAACCCGACCACTTATCATGTTGGAGTCCAGATGGAGGTGACTACACTTTCGAATGATCAAAATTGTAATAGTCTGACCGGCAGCAATTGCCAGGTTTCAGCGGCCTATGTCAACAATACTACCAGTCCAAACAAATCAGTCCCCTTTAATGGTTCCGTTTCTTATATCTACGATCTCATTCCTTAGCAGATGAATTTTGCTCGGCGGTTGATTTTTCTTGGTTCTTGGGTATACTAGCGCCATGATTACATTAAACGTTGAAAAGCGAGATACCGCTCATAAACTGGCGACTTTGCGCGCTTCGGGCAAAATCCCAGCAGTTTTTTATGGACGTAAAGAGCCGTCAACGTCTATTTCCATCTCCAAAATTGATTTTTTGAAGGCATGGAAAGAGGCTGGCGAATCTTCAGTTATCACTCTCAAAGGTGATAGCGACGACCACGAAGCCCTTATCCACGATGTCGATCTTGACCCTGTATCTGGGGTTGTGCGACATGTTGATTTTTATATCCTTGAAAAAGGCAAAAAAGTCAAAGTGCATGTTCCGCTCGAATTTATCGGCGTGGCTCCAGCCGTCAAGGATCTAGGAGGCTCATTGGTAAAAGTTTTGCACGAAATCGAAGTCGAAGCTTTTCCAAAAGATTTGCCGCACTCATTGAACGTCGATATTTCTACCCTAGCTACATTTGAAAGCCAAGTTTTGGCCAAAGAGATCGCCCTGCCTGCAGGAGTTGAGTTGATGACACAAGCAGATGAAGTGATTGCCTTGACCAACGCTCCTCGCGAAGAAAAAGAAGAGGAAGTCGTCCCAGTTGACCTCGCCGCTATCGAAGTAACAGACCAGAAAGGCAAGAAAGAGGAGGAAGTGCCGGCTGCTGAGTAGTGCCATTATATAGCGTGTTATCCAAGAAATTGGACGCTTGTTTTTTATTCCTCTATAATAGGGGTCATGTCCCCAAGATTTCTATTTGGTCTTAGTTTTTCTATTTTAGCTGTCTCTGTCTATAGTTTTGTTCAGCCTATTCAAGCTGTCTTTGCTCAGTCTGCGGATACCACAGTAGTTTGTGATACAGAAGCTCAAAAAGCCGTCTGCCGGGCCCAACTTCAGCAGCTCGAAAACGATATTGCCAATGTCTCAAGTCAGCTCCAGGCAAAACAAAGCGAGGGAGCTTCGATTCAGCGAGATATTTCTATTCTTGATCTTCAAATCAAGCAAGCCCAATTGAAAATCCAGGCTCACCAGCTGGCCATTAAAAAATTGGGCAACGATATCACCGTCAAGACCAACACCATCAATGCTTTGACCGATCAGATTGGCCATGGACAAGACTCTCTGGCCCGGATTATTAGTCAGACTCAGCAGCTCGATGACTATTCCTTGCAGGAAGCTTTTTTGAGTGGGGGAGACCTCTCCACTTTTTATGTGGACCTTGATGCTTACGCCTCCATAGATTCTTCTTTAAAAAATATTATTGATAGTGTTCGCACGGCTAAAGGCCAAAATGAGCAGGCCAAGCAGCAGCTTGACCAGCAGCGCAATCAGGAAATCGATATTGAAGTAAATGTCGAGACTGAAAAGAAAAAAATTGTGACGGCTCAAAATAGTAAAAAAGAATTACTCGCTTTAAATAAAAATCAGCAAAAATCATATCAGTCGGTCTTGTCTGACAAGCAGGCTCAGGCAGCCAAGATTCGCAACGCTCTTTTTGCTTTGCGTGATGCGGCTGCTATTCCTTTTGGAGATGCTGTGACTTATGCTCAGACAGTAGCCAACAAAACAGGCGTTCGGGCAGCCTTCGTGTTGGCTATTATCCAACAGGAAAGCAACCTTGGTTCCAATGTAGGGTCGTGTTATCTTGCGGATCAAAACGGAAATGGTACCAAAGTAAGCAACGGAGCGGCTGTTTCTAACGTGATGAAGCCTGGGCGAGATGTCGAGCCATTTATTGCGTTGATGAGTCAGCTTGGGCGTGACCCATATCATACGCGGGTGTCTTGTCCGTTTACGACGGGTTATGGAGGCGCCATGGGTCCGGCACAGTTTATCGCCTCGACCTGGGCGCTCAATGTCGGCCGCCTGCAAAATGCTCTCAATGTTTCCGTGCCGGACCCATGGCGCCCTCTCGATGCTTTTATGGCGGCGGCTCTTTATATGGAGGATCTTGGGGCAGTGGGGGGTAGCTATACGGCTGAGCGCAATGCTGCTTGCCGCTATTATTCCGGCCGCACCTGTTCTGGCAGCAACAAGTTTTATGGTGATCAAGTTATGGCAAAAGCCACGGATATTCAAGGCAACATCGATATTCTTCAGGGCAGCTAAAAAGCCGCTCGGTTGCCTTTTTGGAGCTTTCTGATATACTCAAAAAACCTAAAAAATATGAAAAAAGATATTCATCCAGACAATCACCGACCAGTCCTCTTCGTAGATGCCTCAAACGAAGCTCAGTTTTTAATTTCTTCGACAGTCAAGACTGTTGAGGAGGGTATATACAAAGCAGACGGCAAAAAGTACCCTCTCTTTCGAGTGGAAATCACCAGCGCTTCACACCCTTTTTATACCGGTCTTGAAAAATCTCTCGACAGCGCCGGCCGCGTAGAAAAGTTTAAAGCTCGTCAGGCCAGCAGCAAGGCCAGCCCCAAGAAAGCCACTCCAAAGACAAAAAAATAAATATTTTTGAAAAGAGTCATCACTTTCTGATGGCTTTTTTCTTTGGTACACTAAAATCACATGGCCGAAATAAATTTAGAACAATTTAAGCAAAATCCCAAGACCGCGTATTTTGCAGGTGAATACGAGAAACTTTCACGTCAGCGTGAAGAGGTTTTGGCTATGTCCGAGAGTGACCCTTCATTTAAAGAAATGACTGATCAAGAAGTGGCCACGATTGACGAGCAACAAAAAATGCTCGTGGAAAAGATGACTGAGATCGTCAAAAGCGAAGAAAAAGAAGAAGAATTCCCTTCGGAAATTATTTTGGAAGTGCGCGCCGGAGCAGGTGGGGAGGAGGCTTCACTTTTTGCTCGAGAGTTGGCTGAGATGTACAGACTTTTTGCCGCTTCGCGTGGCTGGAGCTCTCGTATAGTCGGCGAATCGGAGTCTGCCGTCGGAGGGTACAAGGAAGCCTCGATTGAAATCAAGGGCAAAGACGTGTACCGGCTGTTGCGTTTTGAAACAGGAGTCCACCGTATTCAGCGAGTACCGGCCACCGAAAAAATGGGCCGTGTTCACACCTCGACCGCTTCGGTGGCGATTTTGCCTATTCGCTCAAAAGTCAGCGTGGACATAAATCCAGCGGATATTGAAATGGAATTTTCTCGCTCCGGTGGAGCAGGTGGACAGAACGTCAACAAAGTAGAAACGGCCGTCCGACTGATCCACAAACCGACCGGCATAGATGTCCGCTGTACTTCCGAGCGCAGCCAGCTCAAAAACCGTGAAAAAGCGATGGCTATCCTCGTGGCCAAGCTCGAAGCCATGAAGCAAGAAGAGGATGCCAAAAAATTTGCCGCCAATCGCAAGTCTCAGATTGGTACTGGCGATCGTTCCGAAAAAATTCGTACCTACAATGTTTTGCAAGATCGTGTCACCGATCATCGGATCAAAGAATCCTGGCACAATATCGAGGGCATTTTCCTCGGCAAAATTGACAACATTATCGAAGGCTTGGAAAAATACCAAAGTGATTTGGAGAAGGGGATAGTGAAGGAATAAGCGACACGAGTCGGCAAGAAGGCGGTTTCACGTTTGGTTTTTATAGTGTCTGAATGTCTTTTTTCTCAACATGTAATATAAAGCATAAAAAATATGTCTTATATTACATGTTGAGAAAAAAGACACATATCTTCTTTCCCCCTTGTTAAAGCTTTTTCATAAATAATTAAAATAAAAAGGGGTTCGCGCCGAAGTGCGCGAACCCCTACATCTTTTATCCCTTAAGCGGCAATCAGGCAGACAGCTTTCGGCTCTTCCGGAACGTAGCCGACGACGAACTTGGCAAGGAAGCCAGGACGGGGGTCCTTGATTTCCTGCCACTTGCCGTCGGGGTCCTTCATCTGGAAACGGAAGTTGTCGGTGACAGACCAGAGATTCCGGTGTTGTTCCATTTGCATCATGGTGCCGACAAACACCTCCTTCCATTTCTGACCTTCTTCGCCGATGTCCTTGTACACGCGAAACATTTTCCGGCGGAGGATAATGTCCTGGGACTGTTCCCAGTAGTGACCAAGCCCGACCACCTTTGCTTTCATTCCGTATTTCCATTTTTCCGGAATGCTAGTCACGGCCCGTGCCCCGAGAGATGACTTTTGGTTTCCGGTGGAATGTTTGTCCACACGGAAGACCGCAATGTCGCCACGATGAACCCTGTCGGTCGAGCGTTCATCCGTGAAGTAGGGTGCTTCCACTCCGGCCCTGATTTTCATCAGCTGGCTGAAGTAGAAGGCGAAGTGCCGCACTTCGCCTTCGAGTACGTACTCGATCAGCCCCGCTCCGGGTAATTTGCCGGTGCCCGGATTGATGGCCACAATTTTTCCGACCAATACCTGGTCGATAGGGGCAACCCCTTTTTGATATGCAATTTTTAACATAACCTTAGCTTTCTTTTTGCTGCAATTTATTCCGGTATCGTTCCCAAGCCCTAAGCCTGGGTACCAGATTCTGCCCCATATTATATCACATATAAGGGATTTGTCCATAGCTTAATTTTACCCCTTATTTTAGGCTTAAAAAGGAACTTGACCCATCAAAGGATATGTGTATAATTACCTCCACGACCTGAAAAAGGGTCGCGAGACCTTTGACAATTGAATTATTAGAAAGAACGTATTTAAAATACGTGCAAGTTTCTATTTAAACCAAAATAATTTCCAAAGAATGAGCAAGGATCGACACAAGAGATTTCTACGAACGCAAGTTCCTATTTTTTCTTTTGTTCCGTTCGCTTCATGATTTCGATCATGGAGTTTAAAGTTAGAGTTTGATCCTAGCTCAGGATGAACGCTGGCGGCGTGGATAAGTCATGCAAGTCGAGGGGGCCTGTAGCAATACAGGTCACCGGCGAACGAGGTAGTAATACGTAGATACTTTCCCTTTAGTCAGGAATAACTAGTCGAAAGATTAGCTAATACTTGATAGTCTCTTCGGAGTAAAGATTGCAATTTATTGCCTTTGCTAAAAGAAAGGTCTGCGGGATATCAGCTAGTTGGTAGGGTAAAAGCCTACCAAGGCTATGACGTCTAGGGGAGGTGAGAGCCTGACCCCCACCGATGGGACTGAGATACGGCCCATACACCTACGGGTGGCT
>JAQTMP010000014.1 GCA_028714275.1 Candidatus Paceibacterota bacterium | reverse complement strand
AGACCTGACGTGAGTCTGCAGAAATAATTTCCGCGCCTTGAGGGGTTTTTAAGGCAATTTTCACCGCTAAGTCACTTTTACCCGAGGCTGTGGGGCCGAGGATGACGAGGATGGTGGGGAGGTGAGAAGAGTTTTTTTTCTTTTGTATTTTTTTCATATCAATCTTTTACTAGATTAATAAGTTCAATAAACTTTTCTACGTTCCTTGCAATACGAATTCTGTATGTGCTGTGTACTTCCATAACAGTGCCCATTTTACTTGTAAATCCAAGCCGGCGTATCATCTCCTGAACATCGCTAGCTAGATCAGGAATGATAGTGGTAAAGTTTATCATAGGATAACCCCTATCATAATAAACACAGCCATCTGTTTGCATTAAACCTCTCATACACTCCTTAGAATAATCGTTTGAATCCTTAATCCATTGAGGTACTCTGACATTTTGAATATATTTTGATCCGCCAAATGCCTTCCACGGAAGTATTTTTTCCCAGTGATTTGAGTAGCAGTATACATCAACACAATTACCACGTTTTTTAACGATTGAAACCTTATTTTTAGGAAGTAGTCTTTGAAGTGCTTCCCGAATATTTTTTATAAGATTGGGATATTTTGTATCACAACTTATTCTTAATCTTGTCGCCCCTCCATTTGGATTTGAAAGATTACCATCACCAATGGCTAGTCCAACAATATAGGCAAGTAAAAAAAGGTCATCACTGATTGCTAATTGTCTAAAATAACCTTGTTTTGTGCCAGAGGAGGGACTCGAACCCTCACGCCTTGCGGCACGTGATTTTGAGTCACGCATGGATACCAATTTCATCACTCTGGCATCTTAGCACAGTATAATGGCATTTCGATAAAAATCAAATAAGATTTTGTCGCACGCAATCTCTGTGTTAAAATCATCTCATGGCTCAACAATCTTCATCCCAATTTTTTAATAATGCTATCTTCTGGATTGAGGTGGATAAAATCAAACCCAACCCATATCAGCCTCGTAATGAGTTTGATGTTAGTCGTCTGCGCGACCTCGCGGAGTCGATCCGCATGTATGGCGTGCTCCAGCCTCTGACTGTCACCCGCAATGAAGTGCTCAAAGAAGACGGTGGTCTAGCGGTAGAATATGAGCTGATCGCCGGCGAGAGGCGCTGGCGCGCCTCAAAGCTCGCCGGCTTGACTCAGGTGCCAGCCATCATTCGATCCAGCCAAGAAGACTCCCGCGTCAAACTCGAGCTGGCTATTATTGAAAACCTCCAACGCGAGGATCTCAACCCTGTCGATCGGGCCCGCGCCTTTCAGCGTCTGGCTGATGAATTTAAATTTAAGCATATTCAAATTGCCGAAAAGGTTGGCAAAAGTCGCGAGTATGTTTCTAATAGTCTGCGTCTGCTCATGCTTTCGACGGAGATCTTGGATGCCATCAGCTCTGGAAAAATCAGCGAAGGCCATGCTCGGCCGCTGATGATGCTCAATGATCGTCCCGAGGAGCAAGGAGTCCTTTTCAAGGAAATTACTTTTAAAAAATTGACCGTGCGCGAGACGGAGGTGATTGCTCGTAAAATCGCTTTCGATAAAGTACGCAAAAAGGAACGTGCTTTTGATCCAGAAATTGTCGAGCTTGAAGAAAAACTGCAGGAAACTCTCGGCACACGTGTCCATATCGAACGCAAGGACAATGGGGGCAAGCTCATGATCGATTTTTTTTCAAACGAAGACCTTCGCGGCATTCTCGACCTCATCAAATCCAACACTGGTCTGAAACGCGATCCAAATGAGCTGATGAATAAATTTATTTCAAATGCAACGCCACTAAACGTGGCTAAAGTGAGTACAGATACAGCTAGTGCCGTAGTCGATCAAGCAGATCCGCTCGAGCCTATCGTTGATGCAACCTCAGAAACTGCTCTAGATGACCGCTCCTCTGAAGAAAAAAATCAGGAAGATAACAGTGAGGGGCTTTACTCGGTGAAGAATTTTAGTATTTAAATTTATTTAATGAAAATCGTTAAACGAAAAGCGAATCTTATCCCTTATCGTATTGTAAACAATCAATTTGAATTTTATTTATCACTTCGGTCTAAAACAGCAAAACAATATCCAAACTGCTGGAGTTTCTGGGGAGGTGGAATAGAGGATGATGAAAAGCCTGAAGAATCCATGATCCGCGAAATTAAGGAAGAGCTTGATTGGACACCAGCAACATATGAATTTTTGGGAGTTTACTATGATTCCATGCCAAATGAGAAATCTATTTATTTTACTAGGGTTGAAGAAGATTTTGAAAAGCTAATAAATATTAGAGAAAGCCAAGGGGGAAGATTTTTTACAAAAGATGAGATTGAGAACGAAAATAAAATAATCTCTCAAGATAAAAAACCACTTTTTGATCTTTCGGATAGACTTACTTCCTCTTAAATCTAAACCCACCTTTTCTCACTTTCTTTTCCTCAGCCAGGATAGCTAGCGCTCGTTCGAGGGTAATAGTGTAAGGAGAATCCTCGCCTTTGAGTGAACGAAAATCCCCATCGTGGACAATATATGGTCCAAAACGGCCGACACTGGCGGTGATTGTCTTACCACTGACTGGATGAATACCAAGCTTGCGGGGGAGCGATAGACACATCAGCGCTTCAGCCAGAGTGATTTTTTCTGGGTCAATACTTTTTGGGATACTGGCCATACGCGGTTTCACTTTTTTTGGCTTCAAGGCCCTTACCTTTTTAATCTTGCCAGTTTTGGTCAGTTGCGGAGGGGCAGATGGGTCAAGAGCAGCAGGCACTTCCATTTCTGTCCCATCCCCAAGCTGGACGTACGGACCAAAGCGCCCGATTTTAACAAAAATAGGCTTGCCAGTCTCTGGGTCATTGCCGATAGGTTTATCTTTTTGAATTTCTTTGCCGTCTATGGTCAAGGCACCATCACAATCCGGATAACGTGAGCAAGAAAGAAATTTACCATTACGAGAAAGCTTGACGGTCATGCTGCTGCCGCACTTTGGACAGACTAGGTGAGCCTCAGCGTCTCCAAGGTTGGTAATCTTGGCAGTATCTTCCTTTGATTTCACATCGGCATTGAAGGGACCATAAAAATCTTTTAAAGTTTTAACGTAGTCGGCTTTGCCTTCAGCCATGGCATCCAGTTTGTCTTCCATGTTGGCAGTAAAGGAGTCACTAATATATTCTCCGAAGTTTTGTTCAAGAAAAGATGAGACTACATCTCCCGTGTCGGTAGGGACTAGAGCCTTGTTCACTTTTTCCACATAGCCACGCTCTTCAATGGTGCGAATAATGGACGCATAAGTCGAAGGGCGGCCGATGCCGCGCTTTTCGAGCTCTTTGATGAGACCAGCTTCAGAATAGCGAGGTGGCGGTTCGGTAAATTTCTCTTGAGATTTTATGTCTACAAGGTCAAGAGCATCACCGGTCTGCATTGGAGGAAGCTCGACATCCTCGCCGCGGGCGCCAGGATCGGCCACCAGCCAACCGGGAAAGACAACCTGTGACCCGCTGACAGTAAAGTCAGGAATTTCTTTTTCATTATTAATATTGGCAGAAATTTTGGTGCGCAAGGTTTTAGCGTCAGACATTTGAGAGGCCACAGTCCGAGACCAGATGAGCTGGTATAGCCGCTCTTGCTCGTCATTTGCACCAGCAATTTTTACGCTCGCATCAGTCGGACGAATGGCCTCATGTGCCTCTTGGGCATTTTTACTTTTTGCGGAAAAGGTCCGAGGACTGAGATATTCCTGGCCGTACTCTTTTTCTACCATCCCAAAAATCTGAGTCAGAGCCATCTGACTCAGGTTGGTGCTATCAGTACGCATGTAGGTAATAAGCCCGGCTTCATAGAGCTTCTGGGCAATACCCATGGTGCGAGAAGGCGCAAAGCCAAGACGTGAACTGGCGGCTTGTTGGAGGGTAGAGGTGATGAAAGGAGCCTTCGGGGAGCGTTTTACTTCGGTAGCGGATACATCCGTGACCTGCCATTTACCTGATTTTCCAAGAGAGAGGATGCGTTCAGTTTCATTTTGCATTCGAGGTTCCTCAACGCAAGTGTATGTAAGGGTTGTTTTATTTTTTAAATCAGCGGTGATCACCCAAAACTGCTCAGGCTTGAAAGCGCGGATTTCACGTTCACGCTCCATAATAATACGCAGAGCAGGGGACTGGACACGTCCGGCCGAAAGACCATAGCGGACTTTTTTCCAAATCAATCCCGACAAATCATAGCCCACAAGACGGTCGAGGACGCGGCGAGCCTCTTGAGCTTGTTTGAGATTGTCATCGATTTCACGCGGATGCTTGATGGCCTCTTGCACGGCATCTTTAGTAATTTCATAAAAAACTACTCGTTTCGGATTTTTGAGACCGACGGCCTCCTTGATATGCCAGGCAATAGCTTCACCTTCTCGGTCGGGGTCAGTCGCCAAGATGATCTCGTCAGCTTTTTTGGCCAAGGCGCGGATTTCGTCCACCACTTTTTCTTTGCCAGCACTGATCTCATAATGCGGAATAAAACCGCCGGCGATATCAATGGCTTTTTTATTACTTTTTGGCAAATCACGCACGTGGCCAACCGACGCCTTTACAACGTATTTATCTTCAAGATATTTAGAAATGGTTTTGGCTTTAGCTGGTGATTCCACAATCAATAATTTCATATTGGGCCCAGTATTGCATAAAACTTAAAAAAACAAAAATAGCTTATTTTTATTTCTTATAAAAAATGCCAGCCACCTTTTTTATTAAGCCGTTAATTTCCATAAGCGAAAGCGTGGCTCTGACTATGTATGCAGGCAGATTTGTTTGTTGGATTATTTGATCTATTGTTTGGGGTATCTGTAAAGTATCTGCAATCTTTTGCTCTTCAGAGGCAGGCAAATCTAGGGTCACTTGCACAGGGATGTTTGTTTTTTCGGCGGCCTCGCTATCCTTTAGAAGACCAAATACTTCTAAAATGTCCTCACTGCAAGTGATGGGCACTGCGCCGTCGCGAATAAGCATGTGGGGCCCATAGGAATTTGAGGAAAAAATAGAACCAGGAATTGTGAGCACATCCCGATTGTAGTCCGTCGCACGTCTCGAGGTGATAAGCGTGCCAGATCCTTTTTCAGCTTCGACGATCAAAACGGCATGAGACATGCCGGCCATCAAGCGGTTGCGTTTTGGAAACATCCAGGGCGCAGCACACGCATCCGGGTCTTCTTCAGAAAGGAGCGCCCCACCACTCGCGATGATTTCTCTTGCCAGATTTCGATGACTAGGCGGATAGATAAAATCTTTCTGAAGTCCAGAGCCTGGAAAAGCAATAGTCCGAAGGCCAGCACTTAGCGCGGCCCGATGAGCAACAGCATCGATCCCTAGAGCCAGACCAGAAACAACCACGACAGGACATCTTTTGTCAGGAAAATATTCAGCCAGGTCGGCAATGAGGCTTTCGCATGCCCGTCTTCCATATTCAGAATATTTTCGTGAACCGACGACACATAAAAATTTTATTTTTTCAGGGTCTTCATCCAGCCAAAAGGGTCGTCCAAGCAACCAAAGTTTTTTAGGAGGGTCATTTATTTCTCTTAAAAGTGAGGGAAACTGCTCTGGCGTGAGCAGAAAGATTTCTAGGTCAGGATTTTCCATATAATATGTATACTGGTTTAATTTATGGCAAGATAATTAAAAATCTTGTATACTGCTTTGTATCATATGCTAGACATAAAATTCATAAGAGAACATAAAGATTTGATAAAAGAAGGGGCTCGCAAGAAGCACATAGATTTTGATGTTGAGTCCCTGATCTCTTTAGACGACACTCGCCGCTCTATGGTAGCTTCAGTCGAAACAAAGAAGTCGGCGCAAAATAAAGTGGGTGAGCAAATTCAGGCTATTACCGACCCAGCAGCCCGCCAACCTCTTATCGAAGAAATGCAACTTCTGAAAAAAGATATTCAGGAAGAAGACAATAAATTGGCAGAAGTGATGAAAGAGTGGCAGTCACTGATGGTTCAGGTGCCAAATATTCCGGACATTTCCGTGCCAGAAGGAGCGAGTGATGCAGAAAATGTTGAGGTGCGGGCATTCGGGACTATACCGACTTTCAGTTTTACACCTAAAAATCATATTGATCTCATGACGGCCCACGATATGATTGACCTGGAACGCGGAGCCAAAGTCGCTGGTTTTCGAGGCTATTTTTTAAAAAATGCCGGCGCTCAGCTCGAGATGGCCGTCTGGCAAGCAGCCCTGGACTTTTTTACCAAGAGAGGTTTTTCACCTATGGTTGTGCCGTCTTTGGTCAGACGGGAAACTTTGCTCGGGACGGGCTACATTCCTCAGGGTGAAGATGACCTCTACAAAACCCAGGATGTAGATTATTTGGCTGGCACGGGCGAGGTCGCGACGATGTCATATTATAGTGACGAAGTTTTGGACGCTAAAGATTTTCCGAAAAAAATGCTGGCATTTTCTACCTGCTTTCGACGTGAAGCGGGGAGTCATGGCAAGCAGACTAAAGGTCTCTATCGTGTTCACGAATTTTTTAAACTTGAACAGGTAGTCTTGTGTGAGGCCTCGCACGAAACGTCGGTCGCTCTCCATGAAGAGCTCACAAAGAATGCTGAGGAATTTCTTCAGTACCTCGGGATTCCATATCATGTGGTGGTCAACTGCGGCGGCGATCTCGGTCTCGGCCAAGTCAAAAAATATGACATTGAGGCTTGGACTCCATCAGAAAATAAGTATGGCGAGACACACTCTTCATCGTATTTCCATGATTTTCAGACTAGACGTCTCAATATTCGCTATCGCGATGCAGATGGCAAGCTCAGGTTTGCTCATTCCCTAAACAACACCGCTATTGCTACGCCCCGCGTCCTTATTTCTATTGTGGAAAATAATCAGCAAGCCGATGGGACGATAGTTATTCCGGCAGTTTTGCGTCCATACATGGGCGGCAAAGAGTTTATCGGTCAATAATTTTGCGCAGCAATTTTAATGAAGACATCTCACCGTACATTTTTGCGGTCACCGGCATTGATCAGACGCCGCAGACGCCGTCGGATCATCCGAATTTCTTTAGTGTCCATTTTTTTTATATTGCTTTTGACCGGAGTGATGGTGCTGGTGCGATTGTCTGCTTTGACTATTAAGAATATTGACGTAAAGGGCAATCAGGTCGTCGAGGCTGCCGATATAGAAAATGTGGCCGATGCGCAGCTAGCCGGCTCATACCTTTTTCTTTTTCCTAAAAAAAGTATTCTAGTCTATCCTCATGATGCCATCCAGACTGCCTTGATGAAGCAGTTTATTCGTTTTTCTTCGGTGAGTGTTTTTCGGGAGTCTCCTACAAGCCTGGGTATCAACGTGATTGAGAGAAAGCCAGCCGCTCTTTGGTGTACTGATATGGCTAGCTCTACATGCTATTTTATGGACGGTACCGGCTATGTTTTTGCCGAAGCTCCAGATTTCTCCGGAGACACATACGTGGTCTATACAGGTGTCATTGATCCCAGCCAAGCGCTGGGGAGTGACTATCTTTCGCCAGATATTTTCAAACAAATTCAGGCAAGTATAGACTCACTCAATATTCTAGGTTTTAAAACCGCCAAAGTGCAGGCTGATGCTGAGGGTACATACACTTTTAGCTCAGCCAATGGTCTGAGTATTATTATGAACGATCGTCAGCCGTTTTCTACTAGCCTTGATACCCTCCAGACTATTTTACAGAGCCACCCGTTGGCATATTTTAGTTCGATTGATTTGCGTTTTGGAAATAAAGTTTTTTATCGAACCGAAAATGCAACATCCACCACTTCTACATCCACCCCAAAAAAACTGAAACCGTAGTATAATAAAAGCATGTTGCAGACGGGTATATACTATATAAGGTGGCACTACGGCAAAGCTTTGGCTGATGTCTACGAGTTTTCTTTAAACTGTCTGTGGTTTTTTTATAATTTTTTCTCGATCGGCCTTCTGGCGAATACCCTTTTTGTGCCTTGGCAAAGGCTGGAAGAACACCACAAGGGCGGTTTTGATCTAGTGGCATCTCTGGAAGCCTTTTTTGTGACAAGCATGATGCGTTTGGTGGGAGCCATGATCCGTATTTTTATGATAGCCATTGGTCTAGTGGCTATTCTAGGGGCTTTTATCTTGTCGGTCCTAGGCTTTGTGGTCTGGCTTGTTTTGCCCATCATAATCATTTTATTTTTCCTTGTGGGTTTCTATCTTATATTTCAACATTAAAATCATGAACAACTATCCGCAAGCTAGCCAGCTGATCAGACCATATAAGCCTGTTTTGAATTTAGAAAAATTTGTCACCCATCAGACCAGGCACAAGTTGAAAAGATTTAGTTTGTGGGTAGCCTTGGCCCTGATGGTCCTGACTTTGGTGGTGGCCAGAACAAAACCTCAGGATGTCTCTGTGCTAGCGGGGATACTCTGTATTTTCGTTGGAGCGATGATTATCTTGCATGTTCTGGATGCCTTCTTTTATTCTCTCTACGTTCGTCTGGCTCAAAGATCTGAAAAAGTCATCTCTTTTCCATTGGCGGCTACTCTTGATTATGCCATAGGGCAGTCAGAAAAACTTTTCACGCGGCGTTCCAATGATGCAGGAGTTTATTTTAGCCTCTCTTTTTTCGGCTATCATGTCTTGACTCGATTGGGTGTGCCATACAATCAGATTGATTTTTCAAAAGTCGAAAAACTTTTTACATGGGACGATCTCGAAGGAAATGAAGCTTTTCCTAAAATAAAAAACCTGGCAGACTACGTGCAGCTGCTTTTTCGTCAAGATACTTTTTTTGCCGATATTGTCAGGAAAGTTGAAGCCAATGAACAAGATGCAGTGGCCGCAGCCTCTTGGGTAGAAAAAATTTGGTCCCAGCAGATAAGCGCTGAAAGATGGTGGTCAAGAGAACATTTTGCCAGGATCCCTGGGTTGGGCAAGGATTGGGCGTATGGTCAGACCAATTTGCTAGAGGAATACGGCTATTTTGTAGAAGAAACTGAACAGTCAGGAATAGCCCTTTTACACCTAAAAGAAATTGAAAACCTAGAGTCAGCTTTGTCCCGTGCTCAAGCGGCCAACGCCCTTGTCTTGGGAGACTCAGATGCAGGAAGAATGGCCGTGGTCAAAGGCCTATCAGCCGTGATTACCGAAGGGCACAGTCATCCAGCAATTGAGCATAAAAAAGTTTTTGTTTTCCAAAGTGCCCGTTTGGCCCAGTCTCAGGCTTCTGCAGTAGACTTTGAAAATGAATTGACCAGACTTTTCAACCAAGCCATTAAGGCAGGCAATATTATTTTTGTCATCGATAATTTTGCTGGCTTTTTGGCTTCGGCTAAGAATCTTGGCGTCTCATTGGCGCCTCTTTTAGTGCCTTACCTCCGTTCAAGTGCATTGCAGACTGTGGCTCTGGCTGACACAGCGAGCTACTACAATGTGATTGAGGGCTACAAAGAAATCCTTGAACATTTTGAAACGGTCAGAATTGCCACCAAGGACTCGGCCAGTATCCTCGATGTGGCGGAGGACCAGGCTAGCAGACTCGAGAGTGAGTATGGTGTGACGTTTACCTACCAAGCTATCCGTTCGGCTTTCGAATCCGCCGAACGCTATTTTTCATCTGATTCAGTTGTAGATAAGACAAATGATCTTTTAGCGGAAATTGCTCCGGTGATCAGGAAAAAAAGTAAAACAACTGGCGCTAAGCTTGTCTTGAAGTCTGATGTCCTTTCTCTTGTCGAGTCAAAAACTGGTATCCAACTAGGCCAATCTGATACAGCTGAGAAAGATAAATTACTAAACCTAGAATCAATTCTTCATCAAAGAGTCATAGGGCAGGATGAAGCGGTCAAGGCGATCAGCCAAGCCTTGCGTCGCGCTCGCAGCGGTTTGACCAAGGAAAATCGTCCCACGGGCTCCTTTCTTTTTCTTGGTCCGACTGGTGTAGGTAAGACTGAGACAGCCAAAGCCCTGAGCGATGTCTTTTTTGGAGAGCAGACGCCGATGATTCGTTTTGATATGTCAGAATATGCCGGAGTGGATGGCCTGGTCAAACTAATTGGAGATGCTGAGCGTGGCGGCACCCTCGTCACCTCACTGCGCGAGCATCGCTACGGCGTTTTGCTTCTCGACGAATTTGAAAAGGCTTCCACTGAAGTGCACAATCTTTTTCTCCAAATCCTGGATGAAGGATTTTTCTCAGATACTTCTGGCACGCGAGTAAACGCTCGCAATCTCATAATCATTGCCACCTCAAATGCTGGAAGCGATCTCATTATCAATCTGCTCAAGGATCTACAGTCTCACAAGGATCAGATCATAAATGAAATTATTGCCCGAGGCATTTTTAAACCCGAACTCCTTAACCGTTTTGATGGCACAATTTTATTTCATCCGCTTTCTAATGATCAGCTTTCTCAAGTGGCACAATTGCAGCTCAATGGTTTGGTCAAGAGGCTCCGTGAAAAAGGCATCGAGCTTGTGATCACTGGAGACTTGATTAAAACTGTAATTGAACGAGGCTCAGATCAGCGTTTTGGTGCCCGTCCGATGAATCGAGCTATTGCAGATCTTGTGGAGGAAAAAATTGCTCAAGCCTTGATCAAAGGCGAAGTCAAAAGTGGAGACAAAATTAGCTTTGAAATACTTGTTCCAACAGGGGAGTTGAATATCAAAAAGCTCTGATATAATGTCCCTATGGAGAAAAAAATTGAAAATCCAGACCAGCCAAGGTTTATGAACCTGGGAGCTCCAAAGAGTGCGGATTTTTGGAAAAAAATGGAAGCTAAACCAAAAATTGTTCTGGTGCAGCCACCCAAAGAATCTACTCAATCCTCCTACGCCTTCTGGGCTTTTTGTGCGGTCCTCATCGGAGCCACTCTTGGCTCCATTATCTTTGGTAGCATTTCTGTCGGTTATGGCGCCCTAGTGGCTGCGAGACGAGAGAGCGGCTCTGACAATCAAATTGCAGGACAGACGACTGACCAAGCTGCCAGACCCCTCACACCAGCAGAAAAAAGCAATCAAAGATTGGCCATAGGCTCGGATGATGGCGCCACAGGTACGTACAGTCTGGCTGCCAATGTATCTTTGCCATCAGTCAGTGCGGCAGCGTATCTTGTCGGCGACATTGATACTGGTGATGTTGTTTTTCAAAAAAATGAAACTTTCCGATCTCCAATGGCTTCGGTCAGTAAGCTCATGACGGCTGTGATCATGGAAGAAAAAGGGGATTTGCACCACGAGGCTACCGTCTCCCAGCAGGCCTATAATACGTATGGTACTGAAGGAGAGCTCCATCTCGGAGAAAAAATAAATACGGGGGATCTCATGTACCCTCTATTGATAGAGTCTAGTAATGTAGGAGCAGAAGTTTTTGCTGATGACTATGGACGAGATGCCTTTATGACATTGATGAATCAAAAAGCAGCTGAGCTCGACATGAAGGATACGTATTACGATGACCCGAGTGGCCTTTCAGCTAAAAATCAGTCTACGGTGACGGACCTTTTTAAGCTCGGCCGCTACATTTGGCAAAATTGGCCGAGCCTTTATGACATGACGCGGATCCGTCAATTTGCGACCCTCAAGCACAACTGGAGCAATCCAAATAAAATGTTGCAGTACACTAATTTTCTTGGGGGTAAAAATGGCTATATTGATGCCTCTTCCGGTCAGACCACCGTTTCTCTTTTCAATGTAGATCTAGCTCGCGGAGGTAAAAGAAATCTAGCCATTGTGATTTTGAAAAGTACAAACCGGGATACAGACACCGCTAAGATTTTGGCTTTTATTAAAAAAGGCGTGGAGTTTACTCCACAACCTTGATGGCTATGCTATAATATTTCCATGAAAAAATTATCCACAAATGAATATATTGCAATAGTCGTTGGTATAGCCGTCATGGCTGGCCTTGTTTTTTTTATTACTTTTACTTCACGTCAAACAAATCCTTTCACTATGAATAATCAAAATCCAAATCAATATTTAGCCGCTTCATCTACAGTCGCTGATCAGAACGCTACTAGCTCAGCCGCTACTGACAATCGGACAGTTCAATCCGGAGACACCATTGCCGTCCAATATACAGGCATGCTCCAGGATGGGACAGTCTTTGACAGTTCCATTCCCCGTGGCCAGCCCTTTATTTTTACTGTTGGGGCAGGGCAGGTGATCAAGGGTTGGGATGAAGGCCTCATTGGTATGAAGGTGGGTGACAAACGCCATCTCGTTTTGACTCCTGACCAGGCTTATGGTGCTCAAGGTGTTACCTCTGGCGGCAAGGTCATCATACCTCCAAACGCCACTCTGATTTTCGATGTGCAAGTTGTTGGTATAAAGTAAGTTCAAAAAAATAAAAACACTGGGCGACGTTTCCCTGCTGCCAGATAGAACTTGAGTATTCAGGCAGAGTGGGTACGAGCCCAGTGTTTTTATTTTTTTGAACTATCCAGGTTATTGCATTTTTACTAAAAGTATGCTATTTTTAACTCGTAAAGGTCATTGACAAAGAGTAGAACGACTCTCTTTCGTGACCATCTCTATTAGCGCAAGTACCAAAGGTGCTCACCAAAGAGGGAGAGTTTGGCAATTAGCCAAAGGGTTTTGTTTGTCGGCAAAACCTTCCAAGACCCTCAATAAAAAGCTCATGAATATTTTCAGAGCCATTGGCCTTGGTATCGGTCTCATTGTCATTCGCTTGCTTGTGCCGGAAATCTTTTCGGCCTTCGAGCACACCCTCTTATCGTTCTTTCATTTACTGGACGGAGTCTTCACTGTCTCAGTAGACGGTATTACAAATAGTGCAGGAGTTGCTGCGAGCTTGGCTCCAAAACTTCCACACGCGTACGTTCCGTCGCAGTAGTCAGGTCTTTCAGCGCTTCGGCGCAAATTCCACCTCGATATTTTCGGGGTGGTTTTTAATAAAAAATCATGCAAAAGAGCATAAATATGGTATAAAGAAATACAATGCAAAAACAGAAGCGTTCTGACAAGCCGCTCACTTTTAATATAGAAAAAAAATTAGCCGGCACGCTAGGGCGAGCTGGAACGATTGACACGCCTCATGGTCAGATAGAGACACCTGCTTTTGTGACAGTGGGCACCAAAGCCACCGTCAAAGCTCTCACTCCAGAGCAAGTATCTCAGCTCGGAGCCCAAGTAGTCCTTGCCAACACCTACCATCTATATCTTCAGCCCGGAGACCCTTTGATCAAAAAAGCCGGCGGTCTCGGTAAGTGGATGCAGTGGTCTGGTCCGACCATGACAGACTCGGGTGGGTTCCAGGTTTTTTCCTTGGGGGCAGCGTATGGAAAAAATATTTCTAAAATTACCGGCAAGGATGTCGATATCGATGAAACAGAAAAGCAGTTGCGGAGGACACCGCTTCTTGCTGAAGCCCCAGAAGAGCTCGCTCCCAAAATAGCCGTGATTGATGAGATGGGTGTAACCTTCAAATCTCATATCGATGGGTCAATGCACTACATTACCCCTCGCCGTTCTATTGAAATCCAACACAATATCGGTGCGGACATGATTTTTGCTTTTGATGAATGTACCTCGCCCAACGAACCTTTTGCTTACCAGCGCGAAGCTTTAGATCGGACTCATCGCTGGGCTCGAGCCTCTCTTGAATATCATAAGTCTCAAGGAAATTCTTCGAGGCAAGCTCTTTTCGGTATCATTCAAGGCGGCCGCTTCGAAGATTTACGCAAAGAAAGTGCCAAAATAATAGGGGAGATGAAGGTGGGTTTTGGTTTGCCAGGCGAAGGTGAAGGCTTTGATGGTTTTGGTATCGGAGGTTCTTTTGCCAAGGAAGACATGTCTACAGCGGTGCAATGGGTCAACAATATTTTGCCAGAGGACAAACCTCGGCATCTTCTTGGTATCGGTGAACCTGAAGATCTTTTTATGGCCGTGGAAAATGGCTGTGATCTTTTTGATTGCGTGGCTCCGACTCGCAATGCTCGATCAGGCACTCTTTTTACTCGGCAAGGAAAAATAAATATGGGCAATGCCCGTTTTGTTGAGGATTTTTCGCCTATAGATGAGGGTTGCCAATGCTATACCTGTCAGCACTATACCCGTGCGTATATCTCGCATCTTTTTCGTTCTAAGGAAATGTTGGCCGCCACCCTTTCATCCATTCACAATTTATATTTTATTATCAATTTAGTAAAAAAAATTCGTCAGTCTATTCTAGATGAAAATTTTGAGGAGTATAAAAAAAGTTTTTTGGGAGAGTATACAAAAAATAAAATATAAAAAATATTAAAAATTTAAATAAAAAACCCCTGCAGTCTCGATGTTCTGATTTTTTGTCAGGTGTCGAGATTGCAGGGGTTTGGTTAGCTCTTTGATCAGCACAGGCTGGTCGCCTGATATAGGTTTTCCTCCGCTCGGTACCGGCGCGCGTCATAGACGGCGCCAAACACCTTGAGGAGTTTTCTCCAATCCAGCCGGTTTTTTTCCGAGTCAAGGTAACTTTGCCGGTGCAGATTTCGTACCATGACTGGTCCCGTCGCAAAGGATTTCTGCGCTGGTTTATTGGTGAGCCTGAAGAGCTCGCCAGCATGCCGGAGGGATATGATCATTTCCCCGATCTCCCTCGCATACCCATGCTGAGGCTCGTCGGCGGATGTGATGACCACCATGTCAAATGGGGCTAGTCGCGAGATATAAAAATCACGAAAAGCCTGTTCCGGCGAGGTTGGAACATCAAAGTTCCAGACCAACCGATCAATGAGGTGGGTACAAGCATCATGATGACAGGGCTGGGCAGCCCCATCATAGAAAACCCGAGCAAACTCGTTATTTTCTTCAGCCGAGCTGATTAACTCCCTGTGTATCCCGTGATTTTCGCAGAGAACCAAAACGTTTACTTCTTTCCTGTCTTTCATTTTTTTCTCCTCTTTGTTTTGGTTTACTTGCGGGGTCCAAATTTGAACCTGGGGAATTTGTGACTGTAAGCCAGCATAGCTGGCCCCGATCGGAGCAAGCCTTTTTTGGCAGGCCTTTTTGAAGCCGCCGGGAAAAGCAGACTCGGCAGGACGTCGATAATTGCCCCGATATCCCACACATCCTTTTCAGGGGGCGTGAGCGTGCCGCTTCCAAACGCGTTGATGCCAAGCTCAAGGACCTTTGGTCCCGTCGCTGTCTGCACGAAGCGTTCCGCACTGTGAGGCCCTCGCTTTAGGACGAGAATCCACTCAGCTTTGTTTTGCAAGGTTGCAACACTGAGTACCGTCTGGGACGGACTCTCAGGGCCAGCATACTCGATGATGATCACATCTTTCTTTTGTCGGTCCTCGGCAAATTTCTGAAGGGCGCAACGGTGGTTTGTGATGTCCAGGCTCTGAATGTGAGGATTGCTCCCCAGATCCACCTTCACCTGCCTTGTCCGCTCAGGGTTCTCTCTGAAAACCAAACAGACTAAAGCATTTAATTTTTTCATGGTTACTCCATTTCAAATTTCTCTGATTTCTTCTAATCATTTAATAACAAATTTTAGTCACTTTGTCAATGTGTGGGCCGGCTATTTTACAGTATAGTTATAGGATGAAAGATAAAGGAAAGTTCAAAATATTCACTGGTTTTAAGCCGGCTGGCGATCAGCCAAAAGCCATCGAATCCCTTGTGGATGGATTGAAAAAGGGCATGCGCCATCAAACCTTGCTGGGTGTGACTGGCTCTGGAAAAACTTTTACCGCTGCCAATGTGATAGCCCAGATCAACAAACCCACTCTAGTCATCGCCCACAATAAGACTCTGGCCGCCCAACTCGCTCAAGAATACCGTGAATTTTTTCCCGAAAATGCCGTACATTATTTTGTCTCATACTACGACTACTATCAGCCAGAGGCTTACATTGCACACAGCGATACATATATAGAGAAGGAGGCCCAGATCAACGAGGAAATCGATCGCCTTCGTCACGCTTCTACCCAAGCACTTTTGACGCGTAAGGATGTCATCATCGTAGCTTCTGTTTCATGTATCTACGGCCTAGGTTCTCCAGTGGAATATGAAAAAGTAAACGTCAAACTTTCCCGAGGCATGTCATTAGATCGTGCCGAGCTTATTCGTAAGCTCATCGGACTATACTTTACCCGTACTAACGCCGACCTCACTCCATCTACTTTTCGAGCCCTTGGAAATGCTCTCGAGATCATGCCTGTCAACGAACGAGTAATTTATAAAATTAGTTTTGATGGAGCACGCATTGGAAAAATAATTATGATTGACCCCATTACTCGAAGTATCACAGGGGATGTCGAGGCATTTTTTCTTTTTCCGGCCAAACATTTTGTCACTCCTGAAGACGAGCGTTTACGAGCAGTGGAAGATATAAAACATGAGCTTGATACCCGCCTAGCTGAATTAAAAAAAGACGGTAAAATTATAGAAGCTGAACGCCTCAAACGTCGCACCAATTACGATCTCGCCTTGATTCGTGAGGTGGGGTACTGCAACGGTATTGAAAATTATTCACGACATTTTTCGGGTAAA
>JAQTMP010000013.1 GCA_028714275.1 Candidatus Paceibacterota bacterium | reverse complement strand
GCTTACTATCAGGATGTACGAGATGGTATGAGGCTGGGAGTCACAGCTGGCACAGTACAAGGCCTCTCAATGCCTCAGGTGGCTATTGCCGCCAAGACTGGTACCGCCGAGCAAGGCACTCAAAAACAGTACGTCAACTCCTGGGTGACGGGTTTTTATCCTTACCAGAGCCCAGATTATGCTTTTGTGCTTTTGCTTGAGCATGGCCCGGCTCACTACGCTTCCGGCGCCCCAGCTACCATGAGGACAGTCATGGAATGGATGAGCGTCAACACGCCTGAGTATCTAAAATAGAGCCCTCAATTTTAGGGTTGTAAAAATTTGACTTTGAAGCCCTAAAAGAGTAGAATGCCGTCTTAATATACCACCTAAAAACATGGATAAAAAAGAATATTTAACTAAAGAAAAATACGAAGAACTCAAGCAAGAGCTTGATGTTCTGAAAAAAGTCAAACGTAAAGAAGTGGCGGACACTCTAGAGTTTGCTAAGTCTTTGGGCGATCTATCCGAAAATGCCGAATATCACGAGGCACGTGAAGAACAAGCCGCTGTCGAGGACCGTATTTCTACTCTAGAATCAGTCTTGAGTTCTGCAGAAATTGTTGCTCCTCACCATAGCACCGCTGTAGAAGTGGGGGCTACCGTGCATGTCAAAAAAGCTGGAGACAAGACAGAAAAGATTTTCAAGCTTGTCGGCTCAGAGGAAGCAGACATGACTACCGGAAAAGTTTCTTTCCGTTCTCCCATCGGTCTCGCCATGATCAATAAAAAGAAAGGCGAGGATTTTGTCGTCAAAACTCCAACAGGGGAGGTCAAATACACAGTCGTGTCTATTGAGTAGTCTCAACTCCCAAATATCCGTTAAAGTAAAATAGCCCTTTCTTGGGGCTATTTTTTAGTGTAATATATAGGACATTATGTCTTCAAACAAAGAAGTGCGTCAGGTCCGCTTGGAAAAACTGGAAAAAATAAAAGCCAGAGGAGTCAATCCATACCCAGCTAAAACCGACAGACAGTTTTCTCTTGCCGATATTTCTGGCGTCGATATTTTTGAAAAATTCTCAGCTGAAAAAAAATCAGTCACTTTGGCCGGTCGGGTGATGTCTCTCCGTCCTCAAGGGGCCCTGATTTTTTTGCACATCTATGATGGGACCGCAAAATTTCAAGGACTTTTGAAAAAAGACGATGTAGTCAAAAATGATTTTGATTTTTTTAATGAAGTAGTAGACATCGGAGATTTTGTCGAGCTGACGGGGACTCTTTTTACTACCAAGCGAGGAGAAAAAACCCTCGAGGTCACGTCCTGGAAAATGCTTTCCAAAAGTCTGCGAGATTTACCCGAAAAATGGCACGGTATTCAGGACCCAGACGCCCGGCTCCGAAGACGTTATCTAGATATTCTTTTCAACGAAGATGTCCGCGAGCTTTTCGTCAAGAAATCCCTTTTTTGGAACGCGGTCCGGACTTTTTTACAGAAAGAAGGATTCTTGGAAGTAGAAACGCCAGTGCTTGAGACGACCACAGGAGGAGCTGACGCAAGGCCTTTTGCCACCCACCACAATGCTTTGGACATTGATGTTTTTTTGAGAATTTCCTGCGGAGAACTTTGGCAGAAACAGTTGATGGTGGCTGGCTATCCAAAAGTTTTCGAAATTGGGCGTATTTTTCGCAATGAAGGCATGTCCGCCGAGCATGCTCAAGACTATACTCAGCTTGAGTGGTATTGGGCCTACGCTGATGCTGAAAAGGGGATGGAGCTCACAGAGCGTCTCTACAAATACGTGGCTCAGGAGACTTTCGGTACCCTTATCTTTACAATCGGAGAGCATCAAATAGATTTGGGTCAAAAATGGGAACGTTATGACTACACCGAGACAATAAAAAAGATGACGGGTATTGATATCAAAATTATCGATCTTGCTGCGATTGAAAAAAAATTACATGAGCTAAAAGTAACCTATGATAAAAAAGGCTGGAATAAATCCCGTGCCATTGACTCACTTTGGAAATATTGCCGCAAAAATATTCCAGGCCCAGGTTTTCTTGTGGGTGTGCCTAAAGAAATTTCGCCCCTGGCTAAAACTTCAGAGACTGACCCCACAGTGGTGGAGCGTTTTCAACCTCTCATTGCTGGCAGCGAGCTAGGCAATGGCTATAGCGAGCTCAATGATCCAATCGATCAGGCGGAGCGTTTTGAAGCTCAATCAAAACTGCGCGAAGCAGGGGATGATGAAGCCCAAATGTTTGCCCATGAGTTTGTCGAAGCCCTTGAGTACGGTATGCCGCCTACTTGTGGCTTTGGTATGAGCGAACGCGTTTTTGCCTTTCTAGCCAACACCTCTATTCGTGAGGCTCAGATTTTTCCTTTGATGAAACCCCGCCAGGGTGGTGGGGCCGCTGATATTGACGAGGAATAGCGCTGGATCGTGGACTTTTTTCCAAAATGGAGTAGTATCCATTGCAGAAAAAAGACACATGAAAGAACAAAAAATTCTGTCCAGAAGCAAAAGCCTCTCTGAGAGAAACCTGACCATCCGGACCGGTTTCATTGGCTTGATCGCCAGGTTTGATTTGCAAAGTGCAAAAGGCTTTATCCGGCAGGTCGGCCATAGCGGGGAGATGTTTGGAAGTCTCTATGCGTTTAATGGCCAAAAAGTCTGTCCCATTGTCCAAGCTGATCCGCACCCTCTGATGGATGTGGATGACCAGCTTTCGGTCACCAGGATTGACCTTGCCAGTCGCATCGTCTTTGTCCTGGCTCACACTGTCAGATTTGTCCCTGATGGACGAAAGGGAAAATTTATCCCAATCCATTCGTGCGTTGAGTACTGGGGATTTGAAAACGAGTACACCCGTGCCGCTATCAAAGCTGGAAATTTTCTGCCTCCAGTTCCTCAGCTTTTGATTCGTGGCCACAGGGCCAGTTATATCGACAAGACTTCCTTGCCGAAAGACCTGCAGTAGTAGAGTGGCATTCGGTAAAAAGCCTAAAAAGCTAAATAAAAAAACAACGCCTCCCGGCCATCGGGAGGCGTTTTTGATGTGGATAACTTTGTTGTGCAATGGTATCTAGTGGTATAGAATGTAGCTAAGTGGGAAGAAGTGGGAAATCATCATTTTTATTTATATGCTCATCGGCGAACACACACACAATATCGACGAAAAAAAGCGCATTTCGCTACCTTCGAAATTTCGCAAAGAGCTTGGAAAAAAAGTGGTGGTGACCCACGGGTTGGACAATTGTCTCTTCCTGTATCCGCTAAAAGAATGGAGCAAAGTAGCTGAAAAGCTCGGAGCTCTCTCGATGGGTCAAGCGAATACACGAGGGTTCAATCGGTTTATGTTGGCGAGTGCGACGGAGCTTGATGTGGACACAGTCGGCCGCATCTTGGTGCCGGATCATCTCAAAGTTTTTGCTGGTCTAGACGGGAAAGTAGTTTTTGCAGGCATGCACAGCCGCGTGGAAATCTGGAATGACTCCGCATGGCAGGCATACAAGGGTCGCGTGATGAAGCAGGCCGATGAGCTGGCTGAAAAGCTCGGTGAGATTGGCGTCATCTAGCATGAGTGAAGAAAAACTAGACCAAGCAAGCAATCAGCCAGGCCACATTTCAGTTCTTTTACAAGAAATAATAGACGGGCTCGCAATCACCACCGGAGACATCCTTGTGGACTGCACTCTTGGAGGAGCGGGGCACAGTGAAGCCCTCCTAGCCGATGCAGCCAAGAGGGAGCAATCAAGTCTAGTCCTTGTCGGATTGGATGCCGATCCGCTAGCTATCGAGAGAAGCGAAGAAAAATTGAGAAAGTTTGAAAAGAAATTCAACGGAAAAAAATCCGATCTCAAAATTTTTCTCAAGCAATCAAACTTTCGCCACTTGGCGGAAGTGCTCGATCAACTGGAAATCAAGCATGTCAACAAGATCTTGATGGATCTTGGGCTGAGCTCTTTCCAGCTCGATCAATCGGGCAGGGGATTTAGCTTTCGCTACAACGAACCGCTCGATATGACTTTTGACAAAGGCACATTAGCGCATTTTAACGCGAGGGATATTGTCAACGATTGGGATGAAGAAAACATCGCTGACGTCATCTACGCTTACGGAGAAGAAAGATTTGCCCGAAGGATAGCCAGGAAAATCGTTGAGGCACGGCAGCTAAAGTCTATCGAAACGACAGACGAGCTTGTTGAGATCATCAAGCAATCAGTGCCGACTTGGTATGCCAAAGGGAAAGGCCATCCCGCCACCAAGACATTTCAGGCTCTCCGTATCGCCGTCAATGATGAGCTCAGAGCTTTGACCCAAGCTCTTGAAGCAATCATCAGTCGCCTCGCTCCCGATGGCCGCCTCGCTATTATTTCATTTCACAGCCTTGAGGATCGTATCGTCAAGCAAGCCTTTCGAAAATGGAAGGCTGAGGAAAAGGGGATTTTGGTAAACAAAAAGCCAATTGTGCCGTCCCGAGCAGAAATCCTCTCAAATCCTCGAGCTCGGAGTGCCAAACTCCGCATTTTTGAAAAAAAAGAGTAAAAACAAATTTAATCATTAACCAAAATATATGAACCAAACAGCCACATTACAAGTCGCCAGTCTCCGCCTCAACATGGCCAGTGTTGTCTGGTCTCTTTTTGCGCTATTCATAGTGCTAGTGGCCATGTATGGTATTTTGGTCCGTCAGACAGTCTTTAATGTTGTGGCTCGCCAGCAGGCAGAAAATAAAGTAGCTGATCTCGGCTCCGCTACTAGCGATCTTGAATACCAATATATCTCGGCCAAAAATGCCATCACTCTGGATGTAGCTTACGCGCATGGTTTCAAGGATGTGACCAATCCAACCTTCATCAACCGGACTACCTTGGGCAAAGCTTCAAGTAAATCAGTAGAATAAAATAGATTAAAATATTTTTTCTGTGTTAAAATATTAAGTAATGAAAAATGCCGCTTTCCGCATCAGAATTATTTCTGTTTTTATTCTGCTAGCGGCATTTGTTTTGGTGGCCAAGCTCTATGATTTGCAGATAGTCAACGGCTCGGCGTATGCAGATCGAGCCAATAGGCAGTACGTCAGACCATCTCAGGGGGTTTTTGATCGCGGCTCAATCTTTTTTACGGACAAGGATGGGCACCAGATCTCGGCAGCCACTCTCAAGGCTGGTTTTATTTTGGCTATCAACCCAAAGCAGCTTTCCACTAGTGCTATGTATGGGGCAACTAGCTCTGTCGGTACGGTGGGCCTTTTTCAAACCCTTTCAAAAACGTTCGGCACCAGCACATCCTTGGATGAGGCCAACTTTTTAAATCACGCGGCTAAAACCAACGATACTTATGAAGAAGTAGCCAAGCACATAGATACCGACCATGGGCAAGCTATTCAGGATTTGAAAATTCCCGGGGTCAATCTCTATCAAGACAAGTGGCGGTATTATCCAGGCAACTCTCTGGCGGCTCAGACTCTCGGACTGGTCGGCTTTCAAGGCACAAGCACAAGTATGTCTGGACGCTACGGTCTTGAGAGATATTATGACAGCACTCTCAGTCGCAATGATGACAATCTGTACGTCAACTTTTTTGCGGAAATTTTTTCAGACATTCACAAAGCTGTCTCTCCTAATCAATCCCTTGAGGGAGATATTGTCACGACCATCGAGCCGACCACAGAGGCTTACCTCGAGAGCTTGCTAGTAAAAGTAAATAAACAATACAGCTCGCAAAGTACGGGTGGCATTATTATGAATCCAAAGACGGGAGAAATATATGCCATGGGTCTGTATCCTACATATGACCCCAATGATCTTTCTGGGCAAGCAGATCCAGCTATTTTTAGTAATGACCTTGTTGAAAATGTGCATGAGATGGGCTCGATCATCAAGCCGTTGACCATGGCGGCCGGTATTGATGTGGGGGCAGTTTCTGCCAGCACTACCTACAACGACACTGGCTCTATTACGGTCAACAACAAAGTCATCTCAAACTTTGATAAAAAAGCCCGAGGGATCACTACTTTGCAGCAAGCTATGGGGCAATCTCTAAACGTCGGTTTTGCTTTCGTGGCCAAAAAAATAGGCAACAAGACGTTGTCGGATTATTTTTATAAATTTGGGCTTGGCCAAAAGACGGGGATTGATTTGCCAAACGAAGCGGCCAACTTGGTCAAGACCAGCCTTGATAGTCCGCGCGATATCGAGCACGTTACGGCTTCTTTCGGACAAGGTATTGCCATGACGCCGATCACTACTGTGCGGGCACTTTCAGCCTTGGCCAACGGCGGCTATCTGGTCACGCCGCATATTGTAGATAAAATAAATTATAAACTCGGATATTCAAAAAATATCAACCCGGCGAGTGGGCCTCAAGTGATCAAGCCCCAGACCGCTGAGGACGTGACACGCATGCTCGTCACCGACGTAGATACGATTTTAAAAAATGGCCAAGGTAAAAATCCACATTATAGTGTAGCGGCCAAGACCGGTACCGCCCAAGTACCAGCCCCTGGAGGTGGGTATTATCCAGATCGCTACCTCCACTCATTTTTTGGCTATTTACCGGCGTATGATCCAAAGTTTATTATTTTCCTCTATACGGTGTATCCAAAAGGGGTGCAGTATTCTTCCGAGACTTTGACGGATCCATTTTTGGATATGACGAAGTTTCTCATAAATTACTACCAGTTGCCGCCAGACCGCTAGCTGGGCTTTCTCACTAAAGCGCTCGAGGACTCGCTAACCCGTTCGAAAGCCCAGCTAGCGGTCTGGATGCAGCGACTGGTAGTAAGCTTTATTTTTGTTGAGAAATATGTAAAACTGCTTACGCAGTCTTTTTGGTAATTTTCGGCCCTATCGTCTATCGGCTAGGACGGAGCCTTCTCAAGGCTCAAAGCGCGGTTCGATTCCGCGTAGGGTCACCCTTGTCCAAGGTTCTATCTTTGCTATAATTTTTACATGACAAACCAAACCAAAAAACAAAAAGTAATTTACTATATTTTACTTGTGCTTGTGAGTGCTATTTTTCTAGTGAGCGCATACGCCAAGCTGACAGGTAATGCTAGCGCGGAAGCCGCTTTTACGGTCGCTCATTTGCCAATCTGGTTTATGTATTTTATTGGGGTGGCTGAGCTTTGTGGCGCTGTTGGTCTCTGGATTCGTTCGCTCCAGATTTATGCCGCTAGCGGGCTTTTTATTATTCTCGCGGGGGCTGTCGTGGTCACGGCTATCTACGTCAGCGTGCCGGAGGCTCTTTTTCCGTTAGGGACAGCGATAGCTTTGGGTATCATCTTGAAATGCAGAGGTTGATTTGACCATACACAGAAAACGTGATATAAATCGAAACAGAAAATCGAAAAACCAAAAGAAAGGTTTTAAATGAAAAAACTGTACAGGAAAGTGAAGTTGGTCTTTATCCTTTCCCTCTGCGCTGCTCTTGGCATCGTCATCTTCAAACACTTCGCGCCAGGCCTTTTCCAAAAAGAGTCGGGGTCGGAAGTTTCGTTGTGGACTCTCATCCCGGCTCTGATCGAGGTGGAGTCTGGAGGTGACGACTCGAAAGTTGGGGACAGGGGTATGAAGAACAAGGCCTACGGCTGTCTGCAAATCCGGCAGCCGTGCATGAACGACGTCAATCGGTCGTGGCGCCAGCATCACAAGGCTGAGGAATGCCTCAACGACCGAGAGCTGTCTGTGAATGCCTGCCAACAGTACCTCTGCAATTATGGTCGCAAGGAGCGTCTGGGGCATGAGCCCACCATGCAGGACCTGGCTCGGATCTGGAACGGTGGCCCCGACGGCTGGAAAAATCCCAAGACAGAGTGGTATTGGGAAAAAGTCCAGCAGGCCATCCAGGCCCAGCAGCAGCAAAAGGCTAATATAAAAAGGCGTCATCCCGTGACAGGATGACGCCTTTTGTTTTTTTGATTTTCACCCTGGCCCTTATTTGGGCTTCGTGAGGTGAGGCCTCACGACCAAGTTTCCAACCCCAAGGTTGAAAAAGATTTCCCAGCTCGAGGCCCAATTGCCCCAGAACTCCGTTTCAGACATGGTTTCGGATGTAAATCCGTAACAGCGCCGACCACCGACATTGCCGACTCTGAGCTCATGGACGCCAGCCCCTTTCTTTCTCTTGCCGCCATACTGATCGTGGCAATTGATGATGGCTCTGTCTGAAAAGATCTCAATCCAGAAGATTGCGCCGTCAGGCAGGCTTTTGATGGTTTTCAAAACTTCCGGGTCTGGAGGAGTGAAAACGGCTTCCGGACTTTTTTTGGGTCGCTTTTTTTTGAAACGTTGACCATGAGTCCGGGCACCCTTTTGGATTGGTTTCGGCTTCTCTTTGGCCTTGCTCTTTTTTTTAGGCCCAGGCTTCTTTTTTTCCTTTCTATACATCCTCCTGTCCATTTCATCGGGTGTTTCCAAATCAATCAAGATCCCTGGCACGCTCGGCTTTGAACTTTGATCAATGTTGGCCTCCACATAATAGCTGAATGGAAATGACTCATCCCCATATCTAGCCACCACGAAGACGGGATGATTTTCACCAATAGCCCGCAATGTTTCGATGGTTTTGTCACGCCATTCATGGCAAAACATTTCCACCCAGCCCTCGGCCCTGCTGTACCCTTCGAAGGATCTCACGGCCCTGAGGGCCGACAAGATACTCAAAAACAAGCCGAGAATCGGGGCCGTCGTCTCACCGATATCATGTGGATCGGTGTCTTCAGGCAAATGTGGACTTAGTCTGCCCACGATTTCGCTTGTCCTTCTCGGGTTGTAAAGTCCGACGTATTTCGAGGTGACAGCCACCATTGAACCTTGGCGCAGGTATCTTGTGTGGGGGATGATTTTTTCCCCCATTTTTTTTAAAAGATCGACTTTGGGTACACTTTGAAAGTGCCGTTCTGAGGAGACTGAGTAGAGTGCCCCTTTCTGATCCAGCACGTAAAACATGCTTAGTTGGCTGATGACAGCCATCTTTTTCTTTTCCATAAAACCTTTCTTTTGTCTGCGGCTTATCTTAGGCTCAAAGTGAAAAAAGTCAAACAAGGTGTATAATATTTAATTATCAGTTTTCCTTAATTAAAATAAATATATGCAAATACTCGCTATTGTTGGTCAAGTTATTTTTGGAATTTTCTGGATCAGAAGCGGTATCAATCACTTGGCTCACGTCAATATGCTGACAGGCTACGCAGCTTCAAAGAAAGTGCCTCTGCCAAGGACGAGCATCATAGTGACCGGCCTGCTTTTGTTGGTCGGTGGGGTTGGCTATATATTGGGTCTGTATATCTGGTGGGCTACTCTGGCGTTGATTGTTTTTCTTATCCCAACCACTTTTATGATGCACAATTTTTGGACAGCCTCTGATCCACAGGCCAGAGCTTCCGAACAGGTTCATTTCATGAAAAATATGGCTTTGATAGGAGCTCTCCTGATGCTTTGGTCAGCCCCAATGCTAGCCTACTCACTTTTTTAGAAAGGCCGAGCGAATTTTGTTGAATTCAGTCATAAACTCTGTAGTCTGTTCGTGTCTCGGTCGAGAGATGCTTATAGGAAAAATATGTTTGATGGTGTGATCCTGCACCATGATTATTCGGTTGGCCAAAGTAATCGCTTCTTCAATACTGTGGGAAACCATCACGATTGTTTTGCCCGTGTCTTGCCAAATTTTTAATAAATCTTTATGCAATTCTATGGTCGTTTCCGTATCGAGAGCGGAAAAAGGCTCGTCCAATAAAAGGACTTGAGTGTTGACGGCTAGGGCCCTGGCGATGCCGACTCGCTGGCGCTGTCCGCCTGATAGTTCGTGGGGATATTTATAGACAAAATCCCCTAGACCCATGAGCTTGATGTGATTGATGGCTTCGGTCTGGATGGCAAACTTTGTTTTGCGTAGCCCAGACTTGCCGCTTTCATTTTTGAGTTTAGCTTCGATGGCGATCGCTACGTTTTCGAGCACGGTCATCCAGGGAAGTAAGGCTCCATTTTGGAAAACCATGGCAATATCTTGGGGTTTGATGAGAGTGCCACTGGTGGGGGTCTCAATCCCTGCGATTAGATTTAAAATAGTTGACTTACCACTGCCAGAGGCGCCGATAATACAGACAAACTCACCCTTTTTTATTTCAAGGTTAGTCTTGCTGAGAGCGACACTTTCAGTGTCAAACTTTTTATTAATCTCTTTTAAAATAATGATCGGTTCCATTTTTTATTCAAATTTAAATTTCTCAGAATACTGGAGCAGTCTCTGCCATACGACCAGGTTTAAAAGGCCGATAAAAATAATCATCACCACGATGGCGAGCAAAAATATTTCTTGTTGGCCGCTGGCCGAAGTGTGGACCAAAATACTGCCGATGCCAAAAAGATCTTGGTCCGTCGTACCCCCTTGGATATAGGTATGCAGCACTTCGCCTACGATAATGATGTTCCAGCCTTGGGCCCAGGCTAGGAGTGAGCCAGTCACTATGTAGGGGACAATGGAAGGCAGGGTGATCTGGCGAGCGTTTTGCCAGCCCTTGATGTGAAAAACTTGGGCCGCTTGTTTGATGTCGTTTGGAATGACCCGCAGCCCTCCAACGACGCTAAAAACCAGGTTCCACACCATGCTCAAGAAAAAAATAAAGATAGCCGCTCCGTTTAAAAAATGTGAATGAACAAAAACTAAAATAATGACTGGAAAAAAAGCTAATACCGGTATGGATTGAATAATATCAAAAAGAGGTAAAAAAATTCTTTCGACTATTTTATTTTTGGTGATAAGGATAGACAAAGGCATGGAGACGATAAGCGCCAAAATATAAGCAATAAAAAGTCGGATAAAAGTAAAAGACAGGGCGAGAAGGGCAGTGTTGACATCGGCGGCCGAAATAGGTCGGCCTGGAAAACCAATAACGTAGACGTAGAGAGCCAAAACACCCACTAGAATACTTAAAGGTACCAGGATAATAGAGTAGAGGCGTTGAAACCAGGATTTTGGGTAGCTAATCCTCATATGGTGATGAGAATGCTGCATGTGACGGTTTTTGGTATTGGCACTATGGTCTGACATACAGGGTAGGTTTATTTAGCCAATTATAGCACTTTTTCGCAGTTGTAGGCTTCTATTGCCTAAATCCAATTTTTATGATATTATCTCGGGCAGACATTGATACCTATTTTTGGTCACGCAGATGTGGCAGGAAATAGGAAATTGAAAACCAAATAAATGAAAAACACACTACTAGTCGTGGCGATTATTTTGATATTGACTGCTCTCAGCGGTCTGTACATTTTTTCGTCACCAAAATTGGAAAACCGTCTCGACGCCGCCGCGGTAAAAGTCAAAGTATCAACGACCCCAGTGGTCGTGGAGCCCGACTCAAAAAGCCCGGCGAAGCAAAAGAAGACAAACTACGGTGGCATCGAGTACGATTTCACCAGCCTGAATAAAATCAAGGCAACTAAATAAGCCAAGCAAAAAAGTAAACAAAACAAAAATTCAGAAACACAGAAAAATTCAGAAAATGAAAAAAATTCAGAAACTCAGTATGGCGGCCTTGGCCGTCTTCACCGCAATCGTCCTGTCCACTGCTTTGGCCGTGGCTCAGGGAACAACCACTTCAACAACCTCAACCCCCGCGACAACGGCCGTGACACCCAGTGCCCCGGCCAATTTTTCGCAAAACGTGGCGAGGGTTTTTCTCGCCAGCGACATCGCGTATTTCCAAGGCAACTTCGGAGATATGCTGACGCCGGCGGATCCACACCAGACATCCGTTTGGGAGTACGGTTCGTTCACGATGAGCCCCGATGGGACCATCACCGAGCTAAACATAAACGGAGAAGAAGACCCTGACGTACCCGTTGCCGGTATCCCTTATCCAAAATCGGGGATCCGGACAAGCTTTTACCTCACCGTAAACGCCTTCGACAAGTACGGCACCTACATCGGGTATGGCTTCTTCACCTCGGACGTCTTGAAAAAGGGCGACCCAATCGTGGTAAAGCTTCAACCAGCCTCGGTGCGTAACACCCTGACGTTCTCAGTGCCAGCGGGAGTCAATCCGAACAACTTAGTCTTGGAAACCACCGACAATGGTGGCGACTGGAACTACAATCCTCGGGACGGCGGGTTCACTTTCTGGAGCGATCCTGTCACAGGGGTTGGCTACAGGATTGTGGACGAAAGCACGGGCATCGTCTATGAAATCGGGGACATTCCGCCTTTTCAACCGACAACGACCTCGAGTAACGACTCACTGGTCAATATCGGTTACGAAGCCGGGGTCGTGGCGGTTACTTTCACTCCGACGCAGGGTTATGTGTACCGTCAGTTTCAACAACTCGACGGCAGTATCACTGATCCATCCACAGGAAAGGAAGTCGTGGCCAAGGTGTACATGACGCGGCTCGGGGGGAATGGCTTGAACATTTACCTTAGTGGCATTAAAGGAACGGTCACCGTGAAGCAGTGGTTACCGGCAGATCAGGGTGACCTGCCGATCATTTCCACAGTTGACACTGCGCCCAATCCATACGATGGCACCTACAACGGCGGTCTCAGTACCCCCAGAGGTTTCGATAAGGTCATCATTGAAGTCACGGGTGAGGTTCAAGACCCCTCCGTAGGATTCAATATTTCCTTCTCGAACTTTGCCGACGGCGGCAGGGGATAGTCGGATCGTCGGCCAGCGCCGACGATGAAAAATCAAAACTAAAATGGCGACCTTTCCCACGGGGGACTGGTCGCCATTTATTTTTGCCCGCCGGTGTCCCCACGCTCCTTTTTCAGAGCCTCCTGTCTTCGGGCCTCTTGGTAGAGAGCCTCCAGACGGTCTTCTGCATCCTCCTGCTTCAGATCATAGCGTTTGCTTCTGATGTCATCTGCTGGTTTTTCAGGGACTGGCTGGCTATGAGGAGGCTGAGGAAAGGGGATGATTTTCGAGGCATTTTCGGCTTCGATTTGTTCCATTTCACCTGGCGCAAGGATCTCGCCTCTGAGCTTTGCCTTTATTTCGGCAAAAAGTCTTCGGCCTTTTTCATGAGGGAGGGGTTTTTCCATAGGGTTCTCCATTGGATTTTATCGTCTTTATCTGAACAGTAATTCTACTACTTCCTTGACATCCGCGCCATCCGCCTTTCCCTTGAGCTCTTTCATGAGGGCACCCATAAAAATGCCCATTTTAGCTGGGTCAGTGATACCCATTTCTGCTTTTTTTGCCGCAGCAATAGTCTGGATTTCTTCTTTACTCATCATTTTTGGCAGGAATTTTTCAAGCACAGCCAGCTCAGCTTTTTCGTCTTCGGCCAGCTCAGGTCGGCCGCCTTTTTCAAATTGTTCTATTGAGTCCTTGCGTTGTTTGACTGCTCGGCGAATGACGTTTAGGGCATCTTCATCAGAAAGCTCTTCTTGAGGAGTCCGTTTGTCAGCCACGAGCTGATTGACAAAAGCAGATGAAAGTCCGCGGAGGACGGTCAAGCGGACGGAGTCTTTGCTTAGCATGGCATCCTTGATCTGGTTTTTAATATCGCTTTGAAGTGACATATTTATTCAATTATTTTTATAAACTAGCTACCTTTTCGATGGCTTCATTTTAGCATACATCTAAATTCTGGTATAATACTGACATGTCCAGTTCACTCGAGCTTATTCTTGGCTTACTCGCTCTGATTTTTATTTTCAATATCGGTGTGTTGGTTTTTTTTATCCGTAAGCAATCAGGTCTAGGTGGTAGCAATAGCCATTTGAATGATGAAAGAAAACAGGCCGAACAGGAGACGGCTTTCCGACTTTTACTCCAGCAAATGCATGAGCTTCAACGCACAGTAGACAGCAAGATGGGGGAATCCTCAAAGATAATGCAGGAATCCATGAAACATCAGGCCAGTGAGTCTTTCAAGGTCGTGCGAGATATCACCGAGCGCTTGACGCGTCTGGACGAGACCAACAAGCAGGTCGTTTCGTTTGCTGACCAGCTTCAGTCTTTGCAAGATATTTTAAAAAATCCAAAACAGCGCGGGATTTTAGGTGAATATTATCTCGAGACCCTTTTGAAAAATGTTTTGCCGCCGGGAAGCTATCAGATGCAGTATCCGCTAGGTCAGGATGAAGCAGGGAAGGATCTCATCCCGGATGCGGTAGTTTTTGTTAAAGATAAAATTATTCCGGTAGACTCCAAGTTCTCACTAGAAAATTATAATCGTATCATTGAAGAAAAAAATCCGATTGAAAAAGAGAAGCTCGAAAAAGTTTTTGTGGCTGACTTGAAAAATCGCATCGCGGAAACCTCAAAATACATCCAGCCAAGTATGGGCACGCTCGATTTCGCTTTTATGTTTATTCCGCATGAGGCTATTTACTATGATTTATTGATCAACAAAATCGGAGCTTTGAAGGACGACACCGAAAGCCTGATCCAAAGAGCAGCTAGCAAATACAAAGTCATCATTGTCTCGCCGACCTCTTTTTTGGCCTATTTGCAGACTGTCATGCAAGGCCTGAAAGCGCTTCAGATCGAGGAGACGGCCAAGGATATTATCAAGAGGGTTGAGGAGCTGGGCAAGCATATCAAGAGCTACGAAGAATATCACAGCAAGCACGGCAAATCCCTCGAAACCACCGTCAATCATTTCAATGCTTCCAATAAAGAATTTAAAAAAGTGGACAAGGATGTCATGCGGATTGCAGGGGTGGCGCCCGGTATTGAAAGTTTAGTTTTGGATAAGCCGGATAGGGAAGAGGAATGAAAAAGATAAAAACTGTTATAGGGCTGGCAAACTTGCCTTTTTTCCGGAAATAAGTACAATAGTAAATCTATGGAATTTGCAGTTATCCAAACAGGCGGCAAACAATACCGTGTCAAAGTGGGCGACACCCTCAAGGTGGAGAAGCTCGATGGCGACTTTACAAAAGGCGATAAAATCGTTTTTGATAAGGTTTTAATGGTGGATAATGGCAAAGACACTACTATCGGTACCCCTACTATCTCAGGGGCTTCTGTGGAGGCTACCTTTGAGTCTCTAGGCCGGGCCAAGAAAATTGACGTCATTAAATACAAGCAAAAGTCTCGCTATTTCAAGAAAAATGGCCATCGCCAGCCTTTTGTAGAAGTAAAGATTTCAGCTATCAAATAAATAAAACTCTCGCCTCGCCCTGCCGCCACAACCTTTTGATGCTTAGCTATTGGAAGACTGACGGTGTTCCAAGGCATTTTTTAGAGTCTCACTATCTGAGTATTCGAGCTCGGTGCCAGTCGACAGTCCACGGCCGAGGGTTGAAACGATGATTGGTGTATTGGCGATGATTGGCTTGAGCAGAGAAGATACATAGTCAGAAGTGTGTTCTCCCTCAGGATTAAAATTGACAGCCAAAATAATTTCTTTTAGCTCGGGTTTTCTTTCAGTGATGGTCTTGATGAGTTCGCTGGCCCGAATTTTGCGATTGGGTTCTTTATCTAAAATAGGCACAGTGCCTCCTAGCACAAAATATTTTCCATTAAAGGAGTGGGATTTTTCAATACTTTCAAGATCAACATCCTTGCAGACAATCATCAATTCTTCGTGAGATCGGTGGGTATCTAGACAAATATCACAGAGGGATGAATTTTCATGTCGTTTGGGAAAAAAGCGAAAGCACGAAGGGCAGACGGTGATACTCCCTTTTAGCTCATTGACGAGAGCTGAAAATTCTTTGAGATAGCCATTGGGGCGGGTAAGCAAGTAATACACAAACCGCTTGGCCTGGCGAGGGCCAATGCCGGGAAATTGACTAAAACGTTCGGTGAGTTCTCTGATGGCATCCATAGTATTCTAGAAAAATTCCGGAGCGTTGGCGCCTTTTTGCTCGAAGTCTCCAAAGTCGCCCTTTTCAATGTTGAGGAAAGTTGATTTTTCGGCATCGAAATACAAGTCTGCCTTGCCAGTCGGACCGTTGCGGTGCTTTTCGATCAAGATTTCAGCCATATTTGGACGATCTGAATCCTCCTTGTATTTATCCTCGCGGTGAATAAACAACACCACGTCAGCATCCTGTTCAATGGAACCGGAGTCGCGAAGGTCGGAGAGTCGAGGCTTGCCGCCGCGCTGCTCTACGGCACGCGAGAGCTGAGACAGAGCCAGCACAGGGACTTCGAGCTCACGAGCGAGCTGCTTCAGCGAGCGGGAAATCTCAGTCACTTGCTGGACTACATTGTCAGAATTGCGAGACTGGGTCGGTACCATGAGCTGTAGGTAGTCGACGATGATAAGTCCAAGTCCTTTTTCACTCTTTAGTCTGCGAGCTACCGAACGCATTTTGAGAATGTTGTTGGCCGGCTGATCGTCGATAAAAATAGGGGCCTTGGAAAGTTTTTCGAGTGACTGATGGATCTTAACGAAATCACTTTCGAGAGTGAGCTTGCCGGTGCGCAGTTTCCAGGCATCGACACGAGACTCGGAAGCAAGCATACGGTCAATGAGCTGCTGAGAAGCCATTTCTAGGGAGAAAATACCGACAGGGATGCCGTGTACAATGGCCGCCTGGCGAGCAATATCCAAGGCAAGAGAAGTTTTACCCATGGAAGGACGAGCGGCTAGGATAATGAGATCCGATTTTTGAAGACCGGCAAGCTTGTCATCCAGAGCCTTAAAACCAGTCGGTACTCCACGCAGACCCTCTTTAGTATTGTGAAGCTTATCAATAC
>JAQTMP010000012.1 GCA_028714275.1 Candidatus Paceibacterota bacterium | reverse complement strand
TATTACGGTCAAGACCTTGGAATCACTTTTGAATTAATTGCGCTGGTGTTTTGAAATTAATGCCCATATGCATCCGTTCGGTATTGTAGTGGTGCAGGAAAGCCTTGATGTCTTTCTGTATGAAAATGCACCAACCAAATCGACCAATTTCTTCTTGTATAGTTCGGTTGAATCTTTCGAGGTGTCCATTCTCGTTGGGTGACCTCGGATGAATGTGTCGATGTGTCATGTCGTTTTGCATGATGAAGTCAGTGAAGTGTAGACTAAACTCTGATCCGTTGTCGGTCTGAATGTTTTGAATACGAAAAGGAAAGTACTTCATCAATTTCTTAAGGAAGGAAATGCTCCTGTGACAGTTGGATTTTTTAGACAATGCAGCAAAGCCATATCTTGAGTACACATCGATAGCGGTGTAGACATAGATTCTCCTACCACCTTTGTTGATGAAGTGGATGGTATCGATTTGCACAAGCATTCCTGGGCTTTTAGCCTCTGGTCTAGGTGGATACGACCGTAGCTTCTTCCATGGGCTACGCTTCTTGAGAAGGCCATATCTTGATAACTTTCTTTTCACTGACGACAAAGATACTTTCACTCCTTCAGCCTTGAGCATTTCATACACAACCTCGGAACACCTTTTGCTTTTGACTCTGGCATGGATGATCCGGCCAATTGTTTCTTGGGGAAGTGAGTTGGGGGAGTTCTTAGGAGCAGAACTTTTCGTTTCAATATATTTTACGAATCCTTTTGGAGCACGAGCACACCATTTAACGATAGTGCTTTGACCGTAGCCGAAGTATCTAGCTACTTCACGTGTACTTTTACCATCTCGAACCATGCGTACCGCCAGGGCACGTAGACGAGGGAGCTTTTCATTTGTTGTATATGCCATATACATAGCTTAAACCACTGGGGTGATTCCAAGGTATTGAACCATAACGAGCCCTTTACAAAACCCTGCATATCTTGTACTATCCATTCAGACCTTGAAAACAACCCAGAGAAAGTAGTCCTATGTTAAGAAAAGATTTCGGTCCAATTCAGATCGACCTAAATAAGTTCGAGCGCTTCGTTCGTGGATGTCAGATCTCCCAGCACGTTGAAGGGGAGCTCAGCTTCAAAAACGGCGACTTCGTCGAATGGGAAGCACCCGGATATCACGGCCACGCCAACATCATCCTTGGCCTGACGCCAAGGAATGGGTGGACCTACGTCACCCTCAGCCGCCGGACCATGTTTGCCACGGATGAAAAACCTGAACTGGCTCTGAAAAAATCCTAGCCCACAACCGCCCCTCCGCGCAGAAAAAACCGCCTGCTTCGGAAGTGGGCGGTTTTTTATTACTGGGTTATTCCTGAGTTTTTTATTTTTATTCACTTCCACACCGCCTTACACCAGCGCCCCCAAAAAAACTTTCTCCAAAATTTTAGTCTCCATGAGCTCTGCGGGATTGCCATGCTTGACCATTTTGCCTTTATCCAAAACATACGCTCGGTGCACTATCGGCAACAAGGATTTGAGATTGTGCTCTACCACGATGATGGCGGTTTTTCTTTTTTGATTTATTTCCTGGATTTTTTCAAAAACTTCTTTGACTACTTTTGGAGCAAGACCAAGCGACGGCTCATCGAGCAGAAGCAACCGAGGATCGGTAATCAATCCCCTAGCAATAGCCACCATTTGCTGCTGCCCTCCAGAAAGCTGTCCAGCTTTTTGCTTCAATTTTGGTAGCAAGGCTGGAAAAAGCTCAAGCACCTCTTTAATTCGTTCTTTTAAAACCGATTTATCTTGTAGACCAAAACCTCCGACCTCAAGATTTTCTTTGACTGTCAAATGTTTAAAAACTCTTTTACCTTGAGGCACAAAAGAAAGGCCGAGCGGCACCATTTCGTGAGGCTTTGGATTTTTTATTTTATTGCCCCGCCAGATGATATCTCCAGCCGAAACAGGCGCGAGACCAAAAATACTTTTGAGAGCGGTGGACTTGCCAGCGCCGTTTGGACCCATAAAAGCCACGATTTCACCCTCTTTTATTTCGGCACTAAAGCCATCAAGCGCTTTGACCCCACCATAGTGGACATGAATATCTTTTAGTTGAAGCATTGACAGTATTGTAGCATAAGTGTATAAAAACCCTAGATTGGGCCTCAAAACCCTCAAACCGAAAGCAAAATTTTATGGAAATAGTCGTCAAAAAAGAAGAAGTGCAGATCGATCTCGATACTCTCAAGGATTGGGAAAGGATTGTGGCTGACTGCCGAAAAGAAACCAAGAGGGGCAAAAATACCCTGCCACATGTGGAGGTGTGGAAGATCGATCCGGAAAATGGAGCCCTCACCTTGAAGTACTCCATCGGCCCAGCTTATGTCGAGGTGATGGTCCCCGAGAGCAAATACACCCGGCTTCAGAATTTAAAAGGCTGACCAATCCGTGCGGCCCAGCCAACTCGCCGTCAGACCAAAAAGTCCCTCGCACACTTCCGTGCAGGGGCCTTATTATTTTATATTGTTAGATTAAAAATTATCTACTCCCCCAAATACGCTTCGATCACATCCCTTCTGGCTAGCACATGCTCGGGCAAACCCTCAGCTAAAAGTGCACCGCTATCCATCACGATCACTTTATCCGAAAGCTCACGGATCAGTTCCATATTGTGTTCGATCAAAACCAATGTCTTGCCTTTTTGTCTCAAATCCTGCATGACAGACACTACCAGCTTGACCATTTCCGGAAAAAGTCCGGCAAAAGGCTCGTCAAAGAAAAAGATTTCGGCCGCAGTGGATTCGGATTCTGTCATGGCCAGCACTCGCGCTATTTCTAGAAGTTTTCTTTGTCCATATGAAAGGTTGACTGCCAGCTCATGTTTTTTCGACACCAGCCCTACGCGTTCCAAGACTCGCTCGGCAATTTTCAAATGATATTCTTTGTGTTTTTCAAATAAAGCCCCGATCACATTTCTCTTGGTGACAACCACTAAAATATTATCCAGCACCGTCATCTGCTCGAAAAGACGGACCTCCTGAAAAGTTCGGGTGATGCCAAAAGAGGGCATGTCGTGAGGCAGGATTTTCTTCAAACGACTGGCATCAGCCACTATCACTTCTCCACCAGACATTGGCAGCATACCGGTCAAAACATTGACCAGAGTGGACTTGCCCGAGCCGTTCGGACCAATCACCCCAGTGATCTTACCTGCTTCAAATACAATCGAAAGGCTATCCAGCGCGTGGATGCCTCCGAATTTTTTGGTTAGGTTTTTAGTCTCCAAGATAGCCATAAATATGAGGTTATTATAACACAAAAATATAGTCGTGGTGTTTGACAGGCTTATTAATTTTGCTAGACTTTAAGGGTAAATTTGGCATTTGCCACGAGATCGCCCCAAAAGGGCGTGACATATTTTAAAAAAGTTTATGTAGAGAGGCGAAAGCCTGCTCTATTTTTTTATAATCCTCTCTTCCAATTTTCCCTATCAATCCACAAAGTCTTTTGTGACTAAGCACCCTACACTGAGCCAAGCAAGCGTTTTCTCTAAAATTATTATGTTTAAATGGACAATACCAAGTGCCTGGCTTGATTTTAGTTGTAAGGGGGATGGCAAAAAAGGAGAATCTATCATATTTTTTAAAAACTAGAACAGGTCTAGTAAATTTATTTCCCTTTCCATTAGTCTCAACTCCAATATTTTCACCCAGAAAACACCACCAAAGCTCACCCTCTTTAAAAAAAGGCGGCTCGTGTTTTGTACTATGCAATTTCTCCTTCACCCCAATCCATTCCAAAAATCTTTTGAGCATATACCACCAACATACAGAACCACTCATGAAATTTACCTCAAGAAACTATAAAAATGAAGACTCTCTAGGTAGACCCCGCAGCCAAAACGTTGGCGAGGATAAAGAAAATTTCAGCAGAAATTTTCTGTGTCTATCTAGAGAGTCCTCATTTTTTATAATTTGTACTCTCCCACCACCCCTTGCGGCCTATACAACATTAGCAACACAAGAATAAGTCCATACACCACCTGGCGCATTTGAGCGGCCACATCAGTAGGAAAGCCGACAAAACGCAAGATCTCCGGCAACAAAATCAAAAATAGCGCTCCAATCAATGAACCGCGCAGATTGGCGAGACCGCCGAGGATGATGATAGCCAAAATAAAAATGGACTCGTTTAGACTAAAAGTCGAAGGGTCAATAAAAGTAATATAGCTGGCAAAAAAGGATCCGCACACCGCCGCTAGACTAGCCGAGATGACAAAGATGACCAGCTTGTAGACAGAAGTATTGTAGCCAAAAACACTGATGGCTTTTTCATCTTCACGAATAGCTTTGAGCACCCGACCAAAAGAAGAATGGACGATAAAAGCACAGACACCATACATCGCGGCCATGACGACGACAATCAAAATCAAAAAATTAAGATTTTGCGAAAAATCTATCCCGAAAAGCGCTGGCTTATTGATCCCCGGAATACCGAGAGGCCCCCGCGTCAGACTTTGCCAGTTTAAAAAGATACTAAAGACTATAATATTAAAACCAAAGGAAACCAACGCATAATAGTCATCTTTAAATCGGCTCAAAATCCAGCCGATAATCAACGCCACGAGACCAGAGATAAGCATGCCCACCAAAATCGAAACAAAAAAGTTGACGCCGTGATCCACCATTAAAATGGCTGTAGTGTACGCCCCGATGCCATAAAAGGCCGCCTGGGTCACGGACAAAAGTCCGGTGTATCCGACCACGAGGTTGAGACTCATGGCCAAGCCTGCGTAGATGGTGAAAAGGATGCCTAAGTGGATTAAATATTCCATATTATTTTCTTAATATACCCTGAGGTCTGAATAAAAGGAAAATGATCAGCACCCCGAAAGCAATAGCATCCTTCCATTCACCTGAAATTTTCCAAATGCCAAAGTTTTCGACAAAACCCAAGAGAAAAGCCCCGAGCACCGCGCCGTACACATTGCCCACTCCGCCGATGATCGAGGCAATCACCCCTTTCAGTAAAAGACTCATGCCCATCGTCGGCTCAAGCCCAGTGTCCAGGCCCACCAAGACCCCCGCAAGGCCCGCAATGGCTGAACCGATGAAAAAGACTCGGCCAATGATTTTATTTGTATGAATACCGACGACTTTGGCCACTTCTTCTTCATCGCTGATCGCTTCGACTGCTTTGCCAAACATAGTCCAACGCATGATGACGCCAAGCAAGACCATGATGATGAGCGCGGACACCAACATCACCAGCTGCACTACTGTAATGATCCCGCCAAAAATATTGAAAGTTTTTAGATCCCCCGCCCCAAGAGATAAAGTCTGAAACTGGCTACTAAAAATAATAGCGATGATGGCCTGCATCGCTGTGAAGGCTCCGAGCGAAGCCACCAGCAGGATCATCTGGGAGGCTTTCCTTTTGCGCAACGGCTTGTACAGGATTTTTTCCAGACCGTAGCCAACCAATCCCGCAAACAAAACCCCCGCAACCGCCGCCAAATAAATATTCCAGCCCAGACTGTTGGTCAAAAAGAAGACAGTGTAGCCTCCGATAGCCGCAATCACTCCATGCGTCAGATTGAAAAATTTTGTCGCCCCATAAATCAGATTGAAGCCAAGGGCAATCAACGCATACAACGCTCCGGCGATAATACTGTTGGCGATGAGCTGAGGAATGATGTCCATAGGAGATAAATTGTATTGCGATTATTGCTAGTATTCTAACATAAAAGCCCCATTTAGGGGCTTTTGTGTGTGGTTCATTTTTATTTTGGTGATACCTTTATTTCACTTCTGCTTCAGTCCCATTAGCAATTCTTTCTACTGCATAACTAGCTGTCGCCAAGTCACCGTTTGGTTCAAAACTGATCTGACCTGATACCCCATTATAAGTTGTAGTCCTTAAGGCGTCAGTAAATTTCTGAGGATCAACACCCACCTGAGCAATGACCTGAGCAGCAAGCTTCATGGCATCATAGGCCTGAGGTGCACAAATAGGAATTTCTTTTCCACCAGATTTTGCTAAGAGTTTAGCATTAAATGCATCATTGTTTGGCACTTTAATCTTAGTATAAAAAATGTCTCCTTTACCATTTACATCCGCTTGAAATTTTGGATCTGACCATGCATCAGCTCCAAATATTTTTGTTTTGACACCAAGCTGGTTGAGTTGGTTGACTGCCACAGTTCCACCCTCTGGGAACATAGGCATATAAATATAATCTGCGCTGAAAGTCTTGATTTTTGCGATTTCAGTTCGATAATCCTTAGCGGTTTGTGGAGTTCCTTCTTCATCCACAATCTGCCCTCCCAACTCTTTGAACCTTGATTCAAATACTGTCTTTACCCCTGTCCCCCAATCAGATATATGGTAGAAAACAACAACCTTTCTAGCGCCTAAAGTATTATACAAATATTCTGCAGCATATTTACCTTGAAAGGCATCGGATGGATAATCTCTTGAGAAGAATTTTGCTGCACCAGAAAGAGTAGGGGCTGAAGAACAATATGAAACCACCGGAATTTTGTTTCCTATATCCTTTACAAATGAAGCTGTTTCTCCAGAGCATAAACCTCCAACTATTAAAGAGACTCCGTCGACATTAACGAGTTTGTTGGCAGCTTGTGAGGCGTCAGCGCCACATTTTCCATCTTCATAAGTGACATTTATTTGTCTACCATTTACTCCACCTGCTGCATTGATCTCATCTGTAGCCAATTCAACCGCAGCTTTGGCTACTTCCCCAAGTGAAGAAGCGTCCCCCGTCAACGGTCCAATAAATCCAACCTTGATTGGTCCAGTACTTGATGGGCTACCTTTACCAGCTGATAATAGTAAAGCGACAATAATCAAAACAATTATCACCACCACCGTCCAAATAGTTTTTTTCATAATAAAATTGATAAAATATAATTTATAATACTGTTCGCAATTATACCTAGAATTAAACGCTTTCGCTATTTAAATCCAGAATAAATTGTAAATATCATATCAATATATATTGTATTGTCAACCTAATTCGTCATTTTTAAATCAAATTAGTCCTTAATTTAAGTCTATTTTGCATTTACAATATTTCTGTGGAAAGATATTGACACAATAATCCTTTGGGTATACACTGCGTTCAATGAAAAATGAATACCTAAAACTAAAAACATCCCTAACCTCTTTTGGATTTAGTAAAAAAGAGGCAGATGTGTATATCGCTATCCTAGAACTTGGAAAAGGGACAGTCTCTCAAATATCTCGAAAAGCCGGAATAAACCGGACAACTGGATATGACATCCTGAATTCCCTTTTAAATAAAAACGTGGTGAGTGTCTCCGGCAAAGAACCCAAACAAGAATATTCTGCCGAGTCCCCCACCAACATTACCGAGTACTTAAAGAAGCAAGCAGCGGCATTGGAAGAACAAATAAAAGAATCCGAAAGTCTCGTGCCAGAGCTAAACATTCTTCATTCTAAAAAAAATAGGCCGAAAATTCGTTTCTATGAAGGCATTGAGGGTTTGAAAAAAGTTTATGAAGATACTTTGACTAGCCCAGAGACGATCCGAGCTTACGCCACCATAGACGACATGCACAAAGCTCTACCAAATTATTTTCCAGAATACTATAAAAGGCGCGCGGCTAAAAATATCTTTATCCTAGGGATTGTGCCGGAAACTGAACTGGGTAAAGAAAGATCCAGGAGGAATACCGAGGAGAAGAGAGAGATTTCCTTCGTACCTGCAGACAAATATTATTTTTCACCCGAAATAAATATCTATGGCAACAAGATCATGATTGCTTCTTGGAGAGAAAAGCTTGGCATCATCATCGAGAGCGAAGAAATCGCCGACGCCATGAAGAAGATCCATGATCTAGCGTGGATTGGCTCGAAGCATTTGGAAGAATAAAACCAAAAGAAAAGCGCGTCCCACCCTTGGGACGCGCGCACTTTTCTCTTTTTCTTTTATTTTTTTACTGCCCCCCGCACCACTGCTCTGTTCAGACCCCAGTCAGATCCAAGTCTGATTGACCAGCCAGCTGCAGCTGGCCCAGACGGTTGCCAGCAATTCGCCGGTCTTTGTCCACCCTTGCAGGATGAGATTGCCGAGCTTCATGGCAATAGCCATCTGCGGATACAACATGATGGCCACCGCCACTCCCGTCGAATAAATTTGCGCCGGGATCGGTGAGCCGGGCGAAAACCCGACAATCCGAAGCTGGAGCAGACAAAACGACAGCAAGGTGGTCACCATGCTGAAGTACATGATGTACCGCTGCAAGGATTCCACTTTCCAGAGCCTGTCGATGACTGGGCTCATCGAGTTGGGCGTGGGGATGACGAAACAGGACAGGACCGAGATGAGCCGCGGGTGATCCTGAAACTTGGTCACAATCTGATGAAAATACAGATCCGTGACCACCCCGCTCAGGCCCATGACGGCAAAGAGCAAGATCATCATCGGGAGCATTCTGCTGGATGTCCCAATCACCGCCCTCATGGCAACGGTGAACTGGTGCGGCTTGCCCGACATATAGATCAGCACCACTCCCGTGACCAGCATCAACACCAGCGGTCCGTTGGACCACCAGAAGGATTTACTGAACTGCAGCGGAAACATCCGCCACAGTGCTGTCGCCAGACCGATCAGGCTGACGAAAAAAAGAAACAGGTTAAAAGGACTTAGGATTACTTTCATTTTTACCCCTCTTTGAATTTTAGTCTCAGCCAAAACTAACACAGGAAACTGAAAAGGTCAAACCGAAAAAACTTCTCCCTGCCAGCCTTCGGACTTTTCGATCGAATGGTCGGCATAAAGGATTAAATATTCAAACTGATATTTTTTTAGCAAAATGGATGGTGTGACAAAAAATAGACAGGTGGCCAAAGCGTCAGCGAGCATGGTTTCATTTACCACGGTGCCTTTTTCCACCTTTACCCACAAGGCCAAAATATGCCTAGGTGAAGCTAGCTTCATTGGATCTATAATGTGGTGAAAATTTTTCCAGACACGACGATTGCCGGCTGAGCCCGCCAGCGCTTGATTGAAAAGAGGGGTCACCCCGATCACCTGCTCAATATTTTCAGGATTTTCCAAGCCTACCTGCAGGATTTTTTCTCCTCGATGCCTCATATCCCCTCCCGCATCTACACAATAATGTTGAATACCATTTTTTTCCAACACCCCACCGACTATATCTATGAGATAGCCTTTGCCTGCGGCTCCAAAGTCCAGCAGCCCTGGCGTTTTTATTTTTAAAATGAAATTCTTCTCATCTCCTTTGGCTGGAATAAGCTCCATCACCTCCTCCCATCTCGGTGGCTGCCTCAAAGGTTTTTTTTGCTCCAAAGAATAGGAGGCGTCATAGCCGGCATCTACCAGAGTCTGCCCGACAAGCGGAGTCAAAAGGCCTCCCGTCACGTCATAAAGTTCTTTATACAAGACCAGCATTGGCCCAGCATCGGCCGGCAGTCTGTATTCTCCGGTTTTCCGCGACATTTCCGCCACCAGTGAATCTTTACGGAAACGAGAATAATTTTTATCAAAAATGGCAATCCTCTCTTGGATTTGGGTTTTGATTTTAGCTTCAGCTTGCGGCAAGAGAGTTGCCCAAATATCAATCACCCATTTTGTGCCGATAGCCTCAAATTTAAATTGAGATGGCATATATTATATTGGAGACCTAAGCCTTGGCCTGTACCTCAATTTTCTGAATAGCCATATTGAAGCCAGCAGGGGTCAAAGAAGAGCCAGAAACTTTATCGAGACTAATGGTGCTGATATTTTTGCCAATGACGTATTGCTTGTAGCCAGAAATAAAATACCCCTGGTATCTTTGGGAAGTCCGATCTTTAGCCATAGCTGTGACCCCAGCGCCAGTCACAATGTCATTTTTAATCGTCAAAGTGACATTGATGCTTTCAGGGCCGCCCGGGGAGTTGTAATTGCCCTGAGCAGAATAAGTGCCATCTTTATAGACAGAGCCGGAGGTTTCTTTGGTAGCCTGAGAAGTCTGAGCAATTTGAGCCGTCACATCCTGACCAGAGGGAGAAGGGACCGAATCCGAAGCGACTTGATTGTTGGCATTAGAACTACCAGCCACAGATCCGTCTTCATCATTTTTCAAACCTAAATATATGAGAACACCGAGAGAAACCACCCCGATCACCACTACTGCCACGATTGCTTTAAATAATGAATTTGGTTTTTGCATAACTGTATCTACAAACATGTGTTTCGATTATTTCAAAAAGACTACTTCGCTGTTTCCGTCACTGTGTTGGTCGGAGTGGTCTGATGAAAATCCAGACTCGATCGAGCGAGTAATTCCTTTTTCAGGTCATCCGCAAAATCTTTATCGAGCATAGGCAGTACCCCCTCTGACTCACCCCCATCCCCTCCATCTTTTTCACTCTTGTCATCCTCGTGGCCGGCGGTCAAAATAATCAGCTTGCAAACACCGAGAGACTGCCCTATCAAGCCCTGCTCCATGTCCACATTTTCTATCTGACGATATGGGATTGATAGCTCAACCTTATGCAAAAAACCCTTCCTGACTTCCAAAGCATTATCATTTAAACAGAAACTACAGAAATGGTAGCCGACCCACGCTACCAAAATATTTAAAATGACAACCAGCAGCCAAAGAAAAATGAAACCTAAAATAAAAAGATCTATGACGGCATTTATTTTGCCCACCGTTTCGATCGAGGCCGAAAAGGAGCTGGTCAAAAACTGATCGTCTGCCGCCCGAGCTACAATCAAAACCAAAATACCAAAAAACGAGATTAGCGGACCAAACATCCTCTCTAGGATCATAATCCAGAGAGTTTTAATACCAAGGCGGTGATAGATGTTTGGTTCGATCATGTAAAATTAGTTCGATAAATTAGTGTGACATGTGTGCATTTAAAGATTCCTCAAGTAAATCCACGTGGGCTTTAGGAATATTATGCTTGCTCATATTATCCTTCATCCACTTTATAGTATTGTGCATTTCTTCTTTATCAATCCCCTTGTAGGTGCCGTGACCGTCAAGCGAGGCCTCAAACATGCCGCGAATCCTGTCTCTTTCGTGTTGATTGACACCATGCTCAGCCAAATGCGGCATGACGTGCTTGTCGAATTCTATCCGGCTGACGTTAGGTTTGCTAAAAAATCCCATGTCGTCATTATACCTCCCCCATGTACCATTTTGCAAAAACTATGCTATACTCTTGCTATCATTTAATCTGTATTTTTAGCTTGCATTAGCCCTAAAGAAAACCTTGGCCACACCACACATACGCATCAACCATCAGATCAAAGCCTCCGAACTCCGGGTGCTTGGTCATGACGGCGCCAACTTGGGTGTCCTCAGTCTTCGAGAGGCTTTGCAAAAGGCAGGTGACGCGGGCTTGGATTTGATCGAAATCTCGCCCAATGCCCTCCCTCCAGTTGCAAAAATCATGGATTATGGTAAATTTCAGTACGACGAAAACAAGAAGCTAAAGCAGGCTAAAGCCAAGTCCCACACCGTCGAAGTCAAGACCTTACAGGTAAAAATAGGCACCGGCGACCACGATTTGGGACTAAAAGCGAAAAAAGCCTCAGAATGGCTCAAGGAAGGCCATCGGATCAAAATAGACCTCTTCTTGCCTGGACGAGCCAAGTACCTCGACCAAGCATTCTTAAAGGAGCGTCTCGACCGTATTCTCAAGCTCGTCACTGAAGAATTTAAGATAGCCGTCCCGATAACCAAGAGTCCAAAAGGGCTTAGCGTCCTCATCGAAAAAGCCTAAAAAGGCTCAAAAAATAATGAAAACCAATAAATCATACACAAAGCGTCTTAAAATGACTAAAAATGGCAAGATCACTGCCCGCAAGCCTGGTCAAGACCATTTCAATGCCAAGGAATCCCGCCGCAGCCAGCTCAACAAGAAGCGCTCGACACCTTTTGTCATGACCATGAAGTCAAAGAGTCGTTTTATGCCAAATCACTAAAAAAGTAATACGGGATGAGTAAAACGGAATAAAGATAGAAATATTTATTAAAAATTTATAAAAACTTAAAATAAACCCATGACACGCGTAAAAGGTGGCGTAAGCGCCCTCAAAACCAGACGAAATGTTCTCAAACAAGTAAAAGGTTACCGTTTTGGACGTAGTACAAAGGAGAAAATGGCCATCGAGGCTATCGCCCATGCCGGCAACAGCGCTTTCGCTCACCGACGTGACAAAAAAGGCGATTTTCGCCGACTCTGGAATGTCCAAATCAATGCCGCTCTCCGTTCTCCTGCTTTTGCAGACCAAAAACTTTCCTATAGTAAATTTATGTCTGCCCTCAAAAAGAAAGGCATCACCATTGACCGCAAGATCCTAGCTGACTTGGCTCAGTTTGTCCCAGAAAGTTTCGCTCGCATAGTCAAACAGACAGTCTAAAAATATAAAATACGCTCTCGGGAGTACGGATAAATCCTTGCTAGGATTTTCCTCGTGCTCGCGCCGTCGCGCTCGCAAGTCTCCCTCAAGCGTATTTTATATTTTAGATGGTCAAACCTAGCGAGAGAATAATCTAGAAAATAAAAGTAGGCACTTGACTGAGCCTCGCGCAGGAGCTTGGCTCCGAGCGGAGCAAATCGCCAGCAGGCGATTATGTGTGCTCAGGAGAGTGCCTACTTTTATTTTCTACAATATCCTCTCCCCCTTTCCCCCTATCCCATCATCATTTTTATAGGTATAGTTTTTCTTCTTATCTTCCTCAATCATCTTTATCAATCTTTCGACGAGCTTGGCTGGATCTTTATCGAAAATCACTTTTGGGTTGGTGCGGTGACTTTTATCCATGATGAATTTGATCACTTCATCTGTTTCCCAATAATCACTCTGCAAAATACCCATAGGCTTCTGGTCCTCGTAGCTGATCGTAAACTCATGAATAGTACCGATACGTCCTGCCCCGATAATGACCGCATCTGCGGTGCGGGTGAAAAGAATGTCTCGCCCGGCATAACCAAAACCGGTATAAATAATAAAATCCGTATAATCTATAGGCAGACGGTATACATCTAGGTGCTCACGCTCATTTTCGGCTGGAGATAGGCCTACAACAGTGCCTTTTTCTTCTTTGGCTCCCATAGCCGCCCAGAGGGGAAAGCCTGTGGTGGCGCCGGTGATGAGAAAGGCCTGGTGCTTGACCACCTGACGACCAACTTCTTTTGCCACTTCGTAAGCCTCTGGTCCAAGGAAACCCATCTCGGCTGCACCTGATACAGCAATTTTATATTTTAGATTAGTATGTTTTTCAAAATTCATAGGACAATTATATCACAAAGAATCGCAAAAATTTAAAAATCAAGTAAGACGCTTTCCCCTTCCTCTGGATGAAAGGCCTCCAGTCCTAGATAATCGCGCAGGCGCTGAACCAAAAAAAGCGAGGACTTGGCTTCTCCCATCACCACAAAAACTTTCTTGACTGCATCGGCTGTCTGCTCAACAAACTGAAAGAGATGGTCAGAGTCTTTGTGTGAAGAATACCCGCTAATATATTCAATATTTGCCTTGATTTTGATTTCTTGTCCCAAAATAGTCACCGTCTTGGATCCATCTTGGATCACACGCCCGAGCGTGCCGGCCGCTTGATAGCCAATGAGCAGCAAAGTGCTCTTTGGATCACTGAGATAATTGACTTCGTGATGTTGGATGCGCCCGCCATTGGACATGCCAGAGCCTGCAATAATAATTTTAGGATTTGGAATATTTAAGATGGCTTTTGACTCTTCAGAGGTTTCGGTGAAATGGATTTTAGGAAAATTGAAAACGTCATCGCCTCTTCTTATCTCCTCTCGCACTTGGTCATTGAAATCTTCGGGCATGGTCTTGTAGACCTGAGTGATTTTAATAGCCAAAGGTGAGTCTACATAGACTGGGACGCTCGGCACCCGGCCTGACTCGATCAGATTGTTGAGCTCCAAGAGAACGTCTTGGGTTTTCTCAAGGGAAAATGAAGGAATAACCAGCGCCCCGCCTTTCTTTATGGTATCTTCGATAATATCTTCGAACTTATTCAACCTTTCATCACGAGATTCATGATTGCGATCTCCATAAACACTTTCCATCAAAAGATAGTCGGCATCAGTGATAGGCTCTGTGTCTTTGAGCAAAGGGGACGGACTATTGCCAAGATCTCCGGTAAAGACAATTTTTTTGCCATTGTAGGTCAGCTCAATCATAGAAGAACCCAGCACATGACCGGCGTCTTTTAAATAGACATCAAAACCTGAAGCTATCTCAAAATGATGATGATAAGGTATGCTTTTCCATAAACTTAAAGCCTTGGCCACATCTTCTTCGGTGTACAAAGGCTCTTCTTGATAATGCTCTGCTTCATGGGCTAAAAGTTTGACACTGTCTTCAAGCATTAAAGGGGCTAGACGCATTGTTTCAGGGGTAGAATAAATAATTCCACGGAAACCATCCTTGACCAGCTTTGGAATACGCCCGACATGGTCCACGTGAGCGTGAGTCACCATCAAAACTTTGATCTTGGATGGATCGTAGATGAAAGGTTTACGGTTGGCGGCATGTGCCTCCTCTCCACCCTGCTCCAGTCCACAATCGACCAAAATTTTTGTGTCTGTTGATTCTTCTTCGAGCAAAAAATTGGCTCCGGTCACCGTCCCTACTCCGCCACAGAATGTCAGCTTAAGTTTTTTTGGTATTTCTTGTATTTGGTCCATTTTTATTTTTCTAGCAAATTATTTTTTTAGAATATTTCCAGTATAACAGGAAGCCTGCGAATCCCCCAGCAATATCCATAAAAATGTCCGAACCCGTGTCCAAAAGAGTTTTCTTTAAGGCTGGTCCAAAGTATAGAGTGATCCCCGCGGAATATTCGTATATTTCCCATAATATGCCTATAAATAAGGCTGAAATAACGGAATAAACCAGCAAAGAAAAACGACTGGGCCTGGCTTGCTGATTGTTTTTAATCCTCTCAACATCAAAAATAGCTGTCGCAAAAAGTCCGATAGAAAAACCGGCCGCCAGGTGCAAAAAAGAATCTATCCCGTTTAATGTCCAAAAAAAATAAAAAATATGGGCAATGTAATTGAAACCAAAGACAAAAAGCGCAATCAAGATCGAAAGGCTGATGGAAAAGCTTCGGTATGTCATCCTATTATTTTACTTATATTTTTTGTACAAAACCCGCGCCGGCACTGAGCCTAAGCGCGGGGCTTGTAAGGACTATCGATGGAGCATCAGGCCTAGTATAGACTAGGTGGGTGTCCTGAGATGCTTACCGAAGCAAACACCTACGAGCGGACTCCCTGTTTGAAAAATAATCTAAGTTGACACTCTTCAATAGTCCTACCTACAGTATACACCTTACTCCAAAATCCCATCAAGATTGACGTCATAAATAATTTGTTCTTGAACATGTTTGTAGTCAATCAGCTCTGATGGCTCAAACCAATGTTTTATTTCCATTTCAGCCTCAGCGACGGAGCCTGAAGCGTGGACGAGGTTGCGAATTGAACGATTGTCACTATCAGACATTTGATACGAGTCGAGCACAAAATCCCCTCGAATAGTACCCACGTCTGACTTGAGAGGCTCTGTTCCTCCAGTGATTTTGCGTACTATCGCTACGGCATACGCTCCTTGCCAGACCATGGCGACCACTGGTCCGCTCGTCATGTATCTTTTTAACCTTATAAGAAGTTTTTCAGTGACTTCGAGAGGATTGTCTGTTGGTGGAGTCAATCCCTTGTCCACATAGCCCTTGATCGTCTTTTCACCGGTCACTCGACGCCACTCTGGATCAAGAGTGTAATGGTCTTCGATTTTTTTATCCGAAGGTACGAGCATTTTTAATCCGATGAGTTTTAGGCCTGCTCGCTCATAGCGCTTGATGATCTCCCCCATCAAAGTGCGTTGAATGGCATCTGGTTTTAGGATGATAAGGGTGCGTTCAGTTTTTGGGTGTGACATAGTGGGTGTATTGTAGCACGATGTTTTAATCTCGAAAAATCTGCCCTATCTGCTGGTTAATCTTTTCACCTTTACAATGAGTAAGCATCCCGAGATACGACTGGAGCCTTTGTTTTAAAGGTTCTTCTTCAATAAGATTTTTAGTGAGAGCGTACTTTAGACTCGTCATCTTTTTCAACATTCTCTTTTTTGTCCGTGTGCGCAATACTCGTCGATGTGGAAGCATCACATACCCGAGAAAGTCCATTCCTTGGTGAAGTTTTCGAAAAATAATCTTGTGCGGATGGATATCTAGTAAAAGAGTTTTCTTTAAGAACAATTTTACTTTTTCTACATATTCTTTTAGCTGTACTTCTGAATCTAGTAAAATAGCAAAGTCGTCACAGTATCGGAGATAATAGTTTACCTTTAATTCTTTTTTTACAAAAGTATCCAATTCATGCAGATAGATATTAGCAAAAAGCTGACTAGTTACATTGCCGAGGGGCAACCCTTTCTCTGGCAAGACTTCAAAAGATCTGACTATGAGCCTAATCAACGCCATGAGTTGTCTATCTTTTACTTTACGATCAATCAAGTCAAGTAAAATTTTTTGATCTATGGAGTCAAAAAATTTCCTCACATCACATTTTACCGCCCATGCTGGCCTTGTATAATTTTGACTTACTTTTCTGGAAAACTTTTCAAAAGAAATAACTCCTCTGTGGGTACCTCTGAAATCTCTTGAGGAATATGTGTGAAAAATGAAGGAACGATCAAAAGTCTGATATAATGCCCGATAGACGGCTTGATAGAGCACTCTATCTCGGACGGTTGCCTTATGTATCGTTCGGAGTTTTGGGTCACACACCTTAAAAATACTATAGGGATCGGGTTGCCAGGTTCTATTCTGAAGTTTTTGTGAAAGATTGATGAGATTGTCTTCAAGGGAAAGTTCAAATCGCACTACATCCTCTTTTTTTCGTTTACCTCTACAAAACTCCTTCCACGCTAAAAATAAATTTTCAAAACTAATTACATCATAAAAATCAATACTATGTTGCCCCCCCCCGCGAAA